>NZ_JBSGXB010000163.1:0-16902 GCF_053609185.1 Streptomyces sp. NPDC054956
GGCTACGACGGAGCGCGGGTATTTCCAGCCCCTCCGGCGTTTGAGGAGCGGGGTCTGGGGCGGAGCCCCAGGGGGTCGGGCGGAGCCCGGGCCCTGACAGGTCAGGGCGGAGCCCTGGGATCGGTGGAAGGGCGGGTAGGGGACGGCCCCGCAGGGCGGCGGACCCCGCGAGGAGAACCGGCGGGGCCGGGCCGCACCCCCGTGTCGGCCCGGACCCGCCGGAGTCAGCGGAGCACGGTCCCGGCCGGGGCCGAGAGAAGCCCCAGGTCCGCGCGGGTCGGCGCCCCCTCCCAGTCCCCCCGCGAGGCCACCGCGAAGGCACCCGCGGTGACCGCCCGGTCCAGCCGGCCGGCCGTGTCGCAGCCGTCCAGCAGCCCCGACAGGTAGCCCGCGACGAACGCGTCGCCCGCGCCGACCGCGTCCACCGCCCGGACCGCCCGCGCGGCAGCGTGCACCGACGAGCCGTCCTCGGCGTACGCCGTCGCCCCGGCCGCGCCGAGCTTGACCACCACCTCGCCGACCCCGAGCGCCATGAGCTCCTTCGCCCGGACCGCCGGATCGTCCGCGCCGCCCGCCGGCAGGCACAGCGGCAGCTCGTCGTCCGAGGCGATGAGCACGTCCACGGACGGCGCCCACTCCCGCATCACCGCCGCCGCCTCCTGCGCATCCCACAGCCGGGACCGGAAGTTGACGTCCAGGCACACCAGCGCCGAGTGCTCGGCGGCCAGCCGCAGCGCCATCACCGCCGCCGACCGGGCCGAACGGGACAGCGCCGGGGTGATCCCCGTCAGGTGCAGGACCTTCGGCGGGGCCGCCGTGAAGGCCCGCTCCAGCGAGCAGGCCTTGAGCCGCGAACCCGCCGACCCCGCGCGGTAGTAGTGCACCCGCGTCAGTTCCGGCAGCCGGGGCTCGGCGAGCATCAGCCCGGTCGGGGCCCCGCCGTCGTCGAGGGTGGCCCCGCCGACGTCGACGCCCTCGGCACGCAGCGTCCGCAGCACCAGCTCGCCGGCCTCGTCCGCCCCGACCGCGCCCGCCCAGCGGACCGCGTGGCCGAGCCGGGCCAGCCCGATCGCGACGTTCGACTCGGCTCCGGCGACCGAGACCTCCATGCTCCCGCCCAGGCGCAGCGGCCCGCTGCCGCGCAGCGCGACCATGGTCTCCCCGAAGGTCAGTACATCGGGAGCGTTGTCCGGCCCGTTCACGCGCAGACCGCCTTGAACTCGGCGGCCCGGCGCCGCAGCGCGTCCAGGTCCCCGCCGTCGGCCGCGTCCCCGATCAGCGGGGAGCCGACGCCGACCGCCACCGCCCCGGAGGACAGGTACTCGGCGGCGGCCGCCGCGTCCACCCCGCCGACCGGTACGAACGGCAGGTCGGGGAAGGGAGCGCGCAGCGCCCGCAGGTACGCCGGTCCGCCGACCGACCCGGGGAACAGCTTCAGCGCCGCGGCCCCCGCCGCGTCTGCCGCCAGGACCTCGGACGGGGTGATGACCCCGGCCAGCACCGGGAGCCCCTGCCGGACGGATTCGTCCACGCCGGCGCCGAGCCCCGGGGTGACCATCAGGTTGGCCCCGGCCCCGGCGGCCCGCTGGGCGTCCTCGGCGGTGAGGACCGTGCCGGCCCCGAGCCAGGCCTCGTCACCGAGCTCCTTGCGGGCCCGGCCGATGACGTCCAGCGCGTCGGTCCCGCTCAGCGAGACCTCGACGAGCGGCACCCCCTCTTCGACGAGGGTCATGACGGTACGGAAGGACGCCTCCGCGTCCTTGCCGCGGACGATGGCGACGAGCCGCTCCTGTCGCAGCGCTGCGCCGAACTCCATGGGAATGCCTGCCTTCTGATGTGTGGGGGGTGGGGGTGCTGCCGGGTGGTGGTGGGGGCTCACCACTCGGCGAAGGAGCCGTCCTCGTGGCGCCACACCGGGTTGCGCCACGCGTGCCCCTTCTTGTCGGCGGCGCGGACCGCCGCCTCGTCCACCTCGACGCCGAGGCCCGGCCGCTCGGTGCGCACGAGCGAGCCCGCGTCGAAGCGGAACGGCTCGGGATCGGTGACGTAGTCGAGGAGTTCGGCGCCCTGGTTGTAGTGGATGCCGATGGACTGTTCCTGGATGAGGAAGTTGGGGGTGGTGAAGGCGACTTGCAGGCCGGCCGCCAGGGCGACGGGCCCCAGCGGGCAGTGCGGCGCGATCTGGGCCCCGTACACCTCGGCGAGCGCGGCGATGCGGCGCAGTTCCGAGATGCCGCCGGCGTGCGAGATGTCGGGCTGCAGGATCGCCACGCCGGCCTGGAGCGGGGCGAGGAACTCCCGGCGGGTGAAGAGGCGTTCACCGAGTGCGATGGGGATGTTGGAGGCGTTCACCAGATCGGGGACGGCCTGCATGTGGTCGGAGAGGACCGGCTCCTCGACGAACATCGGGTGGTAAGGGGCCAGGAGGGGGAGGATCCGGCGGGCGTTGGCGGGGGAGACCCGGCCGTGGAAGTCGAGGCCGAAGTCGCGGTCGTCGCCGAGGACTTCGCGGGCGGTCTCGGCACGCAGCAGGCAGTCGCGCACCTCGGAGCGGGTCGCGAGCGGGCTCATCCGGCCGCATCCGTTCATCTTGACGGCCGTGAAGCCCGCCTCGGTCTGCCGCAGCAGCGCGTCCTCGATCTCGTGCGGCTCGTCGCCGCCGACCCAGGCGTAGGCGCGGATGCGGTCGCGGACCGGGCCGCCGAGGAGCTGGTGCACGGGCTTCCCGTACGCCTTGCCCTTGATGTCCCACAGCGCCTGGTCGAGCCCGGCGACCGCGGAGGACAGGACGGGGCCGCCCCGGTAGAAGCCGCCCTTGGTCATGACCTGCCAGTGGTCCTCGATCCGCATCGGGTCCTGGCCGAGCAGGTACTCGGACAGCACCTCCACGGCCGCGCGCACCGGTTCGGCGCGCCCCTCGACCACGGGCTCGCCCCAACCGACGACTCCCTCGCCGGTCTCGACGCGTACGAACATCCAGCGCGGCGGGGCCATGAACGTCTCGATGCGGGTGATCTTCACTGCGGACGGTGTCCTCTCCTTGTGGGGTGGCAGGAGGGGATCTGATCTGCGGTAGTGCGGTGCTGCTGGGGCGGCGGATGGCGCTGCGGGCGCCGGCCGATGCCCCGGATTCTGCGGGTGCTGCGGGTCCTACGGGTACTGCGGGTCCTACGGGTGGTCGCGCTGGGCCATGTCGAGGAGGTCGAGCACGGCCATGTACGCGCCGTCCGCGTCCCCGGCGCGCACCTGGTCGACCACGGCGCGGTGGATCGCGTGCGGGTGCTCGAAGTCCCCCTTGTGCACCGTGCGATCACGTTCCACGAGGGCCGGGATGATCACCCGGTACATCTGCGTGAAGAACAGGTTGTGCGAGGCGGTCAGCAGCGCCAGGTGGAACGAGGCGTCCGCCCGTACGTGCAGTACGGGGTCGCTGTCGCCCGCCGCCATCGCCGTCAGTGCCGCGTCCAGGGCGGCCAGGTCCTGCTCGGTCGCCCGTACGGCGGCCAGCGCGGCCGCGGCCGGCTCGATCGCGCGGCGCAGCTCGAGCAGGTCCGAGAAGAAGCAGTCGGGCGCCCCGGCCGCGAGCTTCCAGCGCAGGACGTCGGAGTCGAAGAGGTTCCAGTCGGCGCGCGGGCGCACGAAGGTGCCGCGCTTCTGGCGGGCGTCGAGCAGACCCTTGGCCATGAGCACCTTGACGGCCTCGCGGAGCACGGTCTGGCTGACGTCGAGCTCCTCCAGGAGGCGGGGCAGATCGAGCGTGGCGCCCTCGTCGTAGGTGCCGTCGAAGATCCTGCGCGCCAGTTCCTCCACGGCGGCCTTGTGGAGCCCGCGGCCGGCGTACGCGGCTTCGCTGCTCATTCCGTTTCCCTCCTCCGTTCCGGGGCTTTGGTCCCTACTTGACCCCCAGACGAGGTAAAGACTTGCACAAGTAATCGTTAATTAGCAATTATTGCGTCGCGCTACCGGAACGACTGATTCCGGCCGCTCCCCGCTCTCGCGCGCAGCCTCATACGCAGCTCGCGCGCGCGGCTCACGCCTGGCTTTCACACGCCCCCGGAGACACCGATGTCCCTCAGCCACGACTCGGCCGCCGCCACCGCGCGGCCGGGCACCGGCGGCCGGTCCGGCCTGCCGAAGCGCAGGATCGGCAAGTACCGCTTCGCGATCCTCGCCGTGCTCTTCGTCAGCACCGCCATCAACTACCTGGACCGCAGCGTCCTGTCGATCGTGGCGCCGGACGTGGCGAAGGACCTCGGCATCTCGCCCGAGATGATGGGCTGGCTCTTCTCCGGCTTCGCCTGGACCTACGCCCTCGCCCAGATCCCCGGCGGCCGTCTCGTCGACCGGTTCGGCCCCCGCCTCGTCTACGCCTGGGCGCTGATCGGCTGGTCCGTGATGACCGCCCTCGGCTCGCTCGCCAGGAGCTTCGGCTTCCTCTTCGCCAGCCGCATGGGCCTCGGCCTCTTCGAGGCCCCCGCCTTCCCCTGCAACGGGCGCGTGGCCGCCTCCTGGTTCCCGCGCGCCGAACGCGGCCGGGCCGTCGCCGTGTACACGTCCGGCCAGTTCATCGGCCTCGGCGTCGCCTTCCCGCTGATCGCCTGGATGGCCGCGGCCCTCGGCTGGCGCCACGTGTTCTGGATCCTGGGCGGCATGGGCATCGCCTGGGCGCTGGTGTGGATGAAGGTCATCCGCGACCGTCCCGAGCAGCACCCCGGGGTCCGCGAGAACGAGCTCGTCCACATCACCGACGACGAGACCTCGGCCGACGGCTCCGCCCGGGCGCGCGAGAAGGGCGCCTTCCGCCGGGACATGGGCTTCCTGCTGCGCCAGCGGCGCATCTGGGGCGTCTTCCTCGGCCAGTTCGCCATCGCCTCGACGCTGTACTTCTTCCTGACCTGGTTCCCGACGTACCTCACCGACGAGCGCGGCCTCAGCCTCGACAAGGGCGGCCTGACCGGCGCCCTGCCCTTCGTCGCCGCCCTCGTGGGCGTGCTGTGCGGAGGCAGCTGGTCGGACTGGATGGTCAAGCGGGGGATGTCGGCGTCCTTCGCCCGCAAGACCCCGATCGTCACCGGCCTGGGGCTGGCCGGAGTGATCGTCGCCGCCAACTACGTCACCTCGAACGCCGCGATGATCGCCATCATGTGCGTGGCCTTCTTCGCGAACGGCCTCGCGTCGTTCTCCTGGGTCCTGGTCACCGAGATCGCCCCGCAGCGCATGCTCGGCGTGGCGGGCGGCGTCTTCAACGTCTTCGGCAACCTCGCCGGCATCGTCGTCCCGATCGTCATCGGCTACATGATCGGCGGCGGCGACGGTTCCTTCGCCCTGCCGCTGATGCTGATCGGCGGCATCACGATCGGCGGGGCCCTGTCCTTCCTCTTCCTGGTGGACAAGGTCGAACGCATCGAGGCGTAGCCCCGACGGGGCCGGGGCGTGGTGCCCCTAGGGCGTGTCTTTCGGATCAGGCCGGGCCCGCGGGGTGAGCGTGCCGCCCGGTGATCATCGCCCGCTGCTCCCGAGCCGCCTGCTCGGGGTGGCGGGCGCGCCAGTACGGATTGTCGTGCGGCAGGGCACTGCCCACCCGCCCGTACATCCCGAACCACATCAGCATCACGCCCACCACGAAGCTGAACAGGACGTTGGGGATGTGGAAGGCCAGGAAGTTCATCTTCGTGTCGAGCAGCGCGAGGTTGACGAACCCGCTCGCGATGAAGAGCAGACCGAGCACGATGTTGAGCGTCGAGGCGAAGCTGCCCCCGATCACCATCCCGGCGAACAGCAGCGCGCCGATGCAGATCGACAGGACGCTCAGGGCGCCGTTGGTGTTCAGGGCGAGCACGGTGTCCCCGCCGGTGTCGAAGAACCCGATCCGGTCGATGAGCCCGAGGATGCCGAAGGCGACCAGCAGCAGCCCGGTCAGACCGGCGCCGACCCGGTAGACCTTGCTGAGCTTGTGGTCGGCGGGGAGGTGCTCGTCGAGCCGGGCGTTGACCGGGCGCATGATCCGCCGCAGCAGCCCGAGGGAGTCCTGCTGCTGCCCGTGCGACGGATAGGGCTCATGGGCTACGAAGGGCGCGTAGTTCTCGTGCTCCTCGTGACACCCGTAGAGCGCATGAGCCGCATAGGGCTCGTGCGGCGCCGGGGTCGCCTGGGATGCGCGGGACGTACGAGGCCTGTGGGAAGTGTGGGCAGACATACCGCCCTCCTCTACTCCGTTCCTGGCCCCTCCAGCATCCGCCGATGCCCACCCGTGGACAAGCGGGGGCACGGGCGGCTCCGGCGGGGGTGCGGCGGCTCCGGCCGGGGCCCGGGCCGAGGACTCCGGCTCCGGGATCGGACAGGACGGTTCCGGCTCCGGCCGATCCCCAGCCCTGCCGATCCCCAGCCCGGTCGGCTCCGCTCCGCCTCAGCCGTGCCCGCGCTCGGTCCGGATGTCCGACACCACCCGGTGCGCGGCCGACCGTACGGACTCCATCTCCAGCAGGAAGGCCCAGTAGTCGGGGTGGCGGTCCTCCAGCGCGGCCAGCGCCCGGTCCACCCGGGCCACGGCCTCGTCCAACGGGCGCGCGTGCCGCGCCTCGGGCACCGTGCGGCCCTCCATCGCCAGGCGCTGCGCGTCCCGGATCGCGAACCGCGTCCGCTGCACCTCGCCCTGCGGGTCCCGCGCCACCGCTTCCAGCCGCGTCAGCCGGTCCTGGGCCGCCGACACCGCCTCGTCGGTCGAGTCCAGCGCGACCCGTACCGCCTCCACCAGCGCCGCCACGTCCGCCCAGCGCTGCTCGTCGCGCGCCCGGCCGGCCTCCGCGAGCCGGTCCTCGGCCCGCGCGACATCCCGTACCGCCTGCTCCGGAACCTGCTGGAGGTCCTGCCAGCAGGCCGCGCTGAAACGCCGGCGCAGCTCGCTCAGGACCGGGTCCACCCGGTCCGCCCGATTGCGCAGCGCCTGCGCCCGGGTCCGCAGACTCACCAGCCGCCGGTCGATCTCCGCCGCCCGCTCCGGGAGCCGCGCGGCCTCCGCCCGTATGGCCTCGGCGTCGCGCAGGATCCGGTCCGCGCGCTGCACGGTCTCCTGCACACCGTGCTGCGCGGCACCCTGGTTCAGCTTGGTCAGCTCCGGCCCCAGCGCCGCGAGCCGGGCGGCCAGGTCGTCGGCCCGCATCCCCTTGCCGCGTACGTCGTCCAGCGCCGTGCTCGCCGCGAGCAGCGCGGCCCTGGCCCGCTCCCGGGCCGGCGCCACCCGGGCCAGCTGCGTCTCGGCCTTGTCCAGCAGCGGCTGCAGCCCCTGCGCGAACCGGTCGAGCTCGCCCTTGACCCGTACCAGCTCGTCCTTGGCCCGCGTCAGCTCCTCCCGGGCCCGCGTCGCGACCGACGCCTCGAGCTCCACCCGATCCAGGTCATGCGCGTCGACGGCCTCGATGTAGACATGGCTCACCTGGTCGATCCGCTGCCCGAGCGCGACGAAACCCTCACCCACCCGTCGCGCCTCCGGCGAGCCGTCCGCGGCCGCGATGGTCTCGATCGAGATCCGCAGATCCCGCTGAGCGGTGTCCAGCTCGTAGAACGCGGCCGCCGCGGCATCCTTGGCCGCCTGCGCGTCCGCCCGCCGACTCTCGTCCCGCCCGCCGCCGAACCACCGCCGGGATGCCGTCGTCACAATCCCTCTCCCGTACCGCGTCCGCAATGCCCCTGCCCCGGACCATTCTCCCTCACGGGAACGGGTTTGCGTGGGGGGTACGGCCTGCATGTAGGCTGTCCACTCATCCACGGGTGCGTAGCTCAGGGGTAGAGCGCTGCTCTTACAAAGCAGATGTCGGCGGTTCGAAACCGTCCGCGCCCACCAGCACAAAGGCCCCCCGCCGATCATGGCGGGGGGCCTTTGACGTCTACATCTGACAACAACGTTCGTGGTCATCCGGGCTCCGGGCTCTGGGGCCTGCTCGGCTGATCATGACGAGCGCCAGGGCTGCGATTCCGTCGAAAGGCGAACGGTGGAGGACGTTTTCGACACGACGGGCAGACCGTCGATGGGATGGATGCACGCCGTCTTTCACGGTGGCCCGTACGGAGAGGACGGAGGCCGCTGCATTCCCGGTCCTCCCGCGCCAAACATACTCACGGTGCCGCCGGCGGAGGGAGACGTCCACTGGACGGTCGGGGCGTGGGCCAGCAGCGGAGGGGGCTTGGGCCGGTCAGGCTTGTCGCGCTGGTCCACGGATACCTGGCGAGGTGCGGCCGATCAGCCGAGCTGGCGAACGGCACTTGACGGACCCGCGCCCGGGAACGGCTCCTGACCAGCTGGTCCGTATGACTCACGGCCTCCCGCTGCGTGTCCTGGACGTAGACCGGCAGTGCCACTTGAAGGGGCTCCGGGTCTCTGATCCGGCACACGCTTGAGACAGGGCCACCGGAGCCGTGTGCCCGCCGTGCCTCCGTCCGCGCCATCTGCGCCTCCCGGATGGCCGTCGTGGGCGAGACCATCCCGGGGTCCGGTAGTCGCAGCAGGCACGTGGCGGTCAGGTGACGCAGCCGAAGTGTGGGGCGCAGACGGCCAAAGGGCGGCCGTGTACCAAGCCCGCGATCATGAACAGCTCTCGGTGTCAGTTACATCAGGGGGGCTGGTCGGGCTACGGAGTGGCGCAGCGGAAGAAGAAGGAAGCCGAAGCGAAGATGCGGAGGCTTCGGAAGAAGAAGTGAGCTGGTGGGCCGGGCGCAGGTTCATCGCGTGGGTTTCGGGGTTCAGCATCGCCGCCGGTGCGGTGACCTTGCTGGCCTTCTTCGGAGTCAAGGGGTGCGGAGCCGAGCCGCGTTCGCTGGGGGCCGGCCTGGGGTGGGGGAGCAAGAGCCGGAGTCGGGTGGGCCGACGGAGTCTCCCCGTCCTTGGTGGACTTGGCGTCGGCGGCTTCGGTGTCAGGAAGCTGTTCGTACGGGGCTTGGGGAGATGCCTGCCTGGTGGAGTGGCCGAGGTGGATAGTGGAGGTATGTGCCGATCGATTAAGACGCTGCGTCCGCCCGCCATCCCGGAGAAGGCGACCGAGGAGGAGATTCGGGCCGCCGCGCTGCAGTACGTACGGAAGGTGTCCGGGTTCAGGGCGCCGGCCGCGCACAACCAGGAGGTGTTCGCCGCCGCCGTCGACGCGATCGCGGAGGCGACCCGGGATCTGCTGGACGGGATCCAGGTCAGGGGCGCGGCTGCGGCCGGACAGGCTGCCGCCGGTTAGGTCGCCCGGTTAGGTCGCCCGGTTGGGTCGCCTGGTCGGGTCGCCTGGTTGGTGGTCGGGCTGGGTGGCTGCCGGGGGCAGGTAGGCGGCTAGCCGTCGGGTGGTTGCCGGTCGGGCCGTCTGGGTGGGTCGTCTCGTTCGGTCGTCCGGTCCGGACGTCTCGTCGGGCTGCCGTGTGTGGCCGGTGGTGCTCCGGCCGGGCCCGTCAGGCTGCTGCCGGGACTGCGTCCTCCTCCAGGGGGACCACCGCCACCGGGCAGCCTGTGTGCAGCAGTACCGCGTTCGTGACCGAGCCCAGGCGCGGGGAGAGCGGGCGCTTGCGGTGGCGGCCTATGACGATCAGGTCCGCGGCCTGGGAGGCGGCGACCAGGTGGCCGGCCGCGTCGCCGGGCGCCGAGACCTGCTCGACCGGCACCTCCGGGAACCGCTCCGCGTGCGGACGGATGTGCGCTGCCGCCAGGGCGGCGACCTCGTGGGCGCCGGCCGTCTCCTCCGTCGCGGCGGTGCCGATGGCGCCCGCGGCCGTGAAGGTCCGGCCGGGCCAGGCGTGTGCGACGACGACCTGGAGGCGGGCGCCGCGTCGGGCCGCCTCGCGGAAGGCGAAGTGGGTCGTGCTGTCGTCGGGGGCCGCGCTGTTGAGGCCGAGTACGACCTGCCCGTACGGGTCGTGCGCGGGCGGGTCGGCGCGCGGGACGACCACCACGGGGCAGGCGGCACGGCCGGCGCAGGCCAGGCCGTTCGAGCCGAGGAGGAGGCTGGCGAAGCCGCCGCGGCCGCGCGAGCCGAGGACCATCAGCTGGGCGTCCTCGCCGAGGCCGGGGAGCACGTTGTCGGGGGCGCCGGGGTGGGAGGCGTACTCGATCGCGGGGAGTCCGGTGCGGCCGTCGAGGGCCTCGCGGACCCGGATGAGTACCGGGTCGTCGTCCTGGCCCGGCTCGTCGAAGGCGCCGGACAGCGCCGAGCCGATCGAGTCCATGTAGAGGCGGGCGTGCACGATGCGCAGGGGTGCCCCGGCCATCAGGGCTTGGGAGATGGCCCATTCCAGGGCGCGGTTGGAGTTCGCGGAACCGTCCACGGCGGCGATCACGGGGCGCGGGCTCTGGTCCATGGCGGGCTCCTTGGGAGGCAGCGGTGCGTGGACCCAGCCTTGCGGGGGCGGGCGCCGGGCGGGAGTGGGGAAAGTCCCGATCGGGTCGGGACCATCGGCCACTCCCGTGACGTCCGGTGGTGTGTGGGTGTGGGGCGCGCACGCCGTACGGGGCTTGCGGGCCGTACGGGGTGCGCAGGCGGTACGCGGTACCGGAGTGCGGGCCCTTACGAGGCGTGGCCCGTGCGGCGCCGCAGGAACCATGCGGTGGCTCCCAGCGCGGCGGCGACCAGGCCCCCGCCGACGGCGATCTGGCCGGGGCTCATGGAATCGACGCTGCCGCCGAGCCCGCCGCGGGCCGCGCCCGGGGTGATGTTCAGCGCGACGGTGACGCGCTCGCCGCCGGGGCCTCCGCACTCGAAGGTGACGGGATGCGAACCGGCGCTGATGTTGCGGGATGTAGTGGCCGAGCCGAAGAGGTTGGTGGCCTCCGCGTTGCCCGGGGTCAGCCATACGTCGCCGAAGGCGCGCGAGGAAGCCTTGCCCGTCCGGGTGCCGCAGCCGGTGACGTTGAGGCTGACCCGGCCGCCCGGGGCGACGTTGGTCGGGGACACGCTGCCGGAGGGCTGGGCCTGCGCGAGCGTCGCTGGAGCGGCGGCGGCGATGGCCACGGCCGCGGCGGCGACGGCCAGCGAGCGGGGGAGACGCGGACGGGTGCGGGGGCGGCGGGGGGTGGCGGGCATGGAGAGGACTCCTCGGGCTCCGGGAACAGCGCGGCGCGGATTCGGGTGCGCACCACATGCTCTGGACGCTAGGAGCCCTGCGCTGACGCGGCGATCGCTGCCGGGTGAACGGGTGAGCCACTGCTCCGCCCGGGGGAGGCGGAGGAGGGGGAGGCGTGGGGCGCGCGGGGTGCGGGCCGGGTGGGGCGAGGACCTGGGCGCGGCGTACTGGCCGGGGTGAGGTGGGGCGCGGGTCAGAGGGGCGTGGGGACGCCAGGGCCGGGGGTGTGGTGCGGGCTGCCGGGGTCGGCGCGGGGCGGCGGGCTTGGCGGAGGCGCCCGACAAGGAGAGCGCCGCGCGTACGTCGGCGGTCGGGCCGGACGGGAGCCGGCGGCGTGGCGTGCGGGTGCAGCCGGGGTGGCGTGGGGGCGTGTGCCGCGGGCCTGCACCGTGTGCAGGCGAGCCGAGCTCGGGGGAGGTGCTGGGCCGGGGCTGCGCCGGGCGCAGGCCGGACCGCGTGGTGGCGCGGGCGGCGGGACGTGCAGGCATGCGGGCCGGAGTGGGGTGCCGGTGCAGCCGGGGGGCAGGCATGGCTGGGTCGGCGTGTGAGGTGGCCCGGCGTGCGGCCGACAAGCTTGGCGAAGCTCAGGGAGGGGAGCGCCGTGCACCCGGGGAGTGGGCCGGATCGCGTGGTGGCGTCGGCGGTGTGGCGTGCGGGCGCGCGCAGGAGTGGGTGCGGGTGCAGCTGGGGTGGTTTGCAGGCGTGCGGGGCGGGCCTGCGCGGCGTGTGGGCTCGCCATCTTGGGGAACGCGCTGGGGGCCGGGAGAGCGCCGTGCGTAGGCCAGCGAGCCCGTCGGCGGACGGGGAGGCGGCGTCTTGTGCGGGCGCGTGGACCGGGGTGGCGTGCGCAGGCCGGCGGGCGGGCCCGACCGGCGGTGGTGTTGGCGGTGTCGCGTGTGAGCTTGCGAGCCGGGGTGGCGTGCAGGCGTCCGGGTCTGAGTAGGTGGGCGTCGGCTTGGCGTGCGGGGCGCCGAGTTGGCGGAGGTGTGGGTACGGAGTGCGCCGTGCTTAGGTCGGCGAGTCTGCCGGACCGCGTGGTGGTATGAGCGGGGTGGGTGTGCGCGCCGGGGTGGTGGGCCGGCGGGTGGGGTCAGGTTGCTGGGGTTGGGGTGGGGCGGCGGACCACGAAGGCGGCCAGGGCGCCGGCCGCGAAGAGGGCGATTACCGAGACGGCGGTGCCGAGCCAGGTGGTGCCGAGCCACTGGGTTCCGAAGTAGCCGAGGGCCACGCTGTACCCCGCCCAGGCGATGGCGGCCAGGACCGACCAGGGCAGGAACTCCTTGACCTTGCGGTGGGTCTTGCCCGCGCCCAGCGAGACCACGGAGCGGCCGGCCGGGGCGAAACGGGCGACCACGACCAGTGCGCCGCCGCCGCGCGCGAGGGCGGTGCCGAGGCGTTCGTGCGCGCGGGTGAGCCGACGTGAGCGGGCGATGGCCCGGTCGAGACGGGCCCCGCCGCGCCAGGCCAGCCGGTACGCGGCCATGTCACCCAGCACGGAGGCGGTGACGGCCGTCACCAGCAGCGCCAGGATGTCGGGCACCTGGTCTTGCACGGGCACCGGCGCGGTCGCTCCGGCGGCGGCTGCCGCGGCCGCTGCCGCGGTGACCACCAGGACCCCGCTCGGCAGGACCGGCAGGAAGACGTCGAGCAGGATGGACAGCGCCACCACGGCGTAGATCCATGGGCTCGAAGTCAGAGAGCCCAGACTCTCAAGCAAAGCGGGACTCCCCGGTCCGGTTGACGTGCTTCGGCGTGAAGCGCCGCAACGTCGCGGGGGAGCGGCAGGGGCGGCTGACAGCGGAACAGCGTACGCCGGGTGTCCACGGACCGGACGCCCGGGGGGTGATCAGGTGTGATGGCGTGTCCCCGCTGCCCCGCTGCCCCGCTGCCCCGCTGCCCCGCTGCCCCGCTGCCCCGCTGCCCCGCTGCCCCGCTGCCCCGCTGCCCCGCTGGCGGCGTGGGTGTGCTGGTGTGGGGTTCGGGCTGCGTCTTGTCGTTGGACTCTTCCTGTCGTTCTAGTCCGGGGGCGTGAGGTCCCGGTCCAGGGCCGTCACCAGGCGGGGGCCCTTGCGGGCCTGGTCCAGGCGGAGTCGCGCGGAGCGGCCCGAGAGTGCGAGGGTCATGAGCTGGTTGCCGAACCACGGGCCGCCCGTACGCCGCCAGCTCAGTGGGGGCCGGCCCGTCCGGCCGTGCCGGGAGAACCCCCGGCCCAGCCATCGGCCCAGCCGCGACCAGCCGAGCCGGAAGCCCCACTTCACCGCCGTGTGGATGGAGTTGTGGACCGGCGAGCAGGTCAGCTGGAACACCCGCGCGGTGCTGGGTATTCGGGGCTCGGCCACGTACGCGTGATGCACGTCCCCCGACAGCACGCACACCGTCGCCGGAGCCCGGGGTCCGGTGCCCACCTCCTCGATCAGGTCGCTGAGCGCCGCGAACGAGGCCGGGAAGGCAGCCCAGTGCTCCAGATCGCTGCGCCGCCGCAGGTCCTCCCCGATCCTGGCCCAGCGGGGACCCCGCTCCCCCCGGCACAGAGCGGCGTTCCACACCTCCGCGTCGTGGACGAGCGGAGGCATCAGCCAGGGCAGGGACGACCCGATGAGGAGGTGGTCGTAACTTCCGTGGCCGGCCAGGGCGTTGTCGCGCAGCCACTGCTGTTCCGCCGGGTCCAGCATGGCCCGCCCGTCCTCGTCGAGGACTCGGGCGGCCCGGGTGTCCACCACCAGCAGCCGGGACCGGCCGAAGTCGCGGCGGTAGCTCCAGCGGACCGTGGCCGGGTCGGCGTCCGCCGAGGCGGCGAAGGCCCGTAGGACGTCGGTGCCGTCGGGGGTTTCGCGGACCGCGCCGTACAGTGCGTCGGCCGCGAGCTCGGCGGGGGAGAGGTTGCCGAGGTGCTGGTACACCCAGTACGACATCAGCCCGCTGAGCACCCGCTCCTGCCACCACGGAGTGGCGCGCATCTCGGCCAGCCACGCGGCGCTGGTGTTCCAGTCGTCGATGACGTCGTGGTCGTCGAATATGTGCAGGCTCGGGACGGTGGAGAGGAGCCAGCGGATCTCCGGGTCGAGCCAGGACTCGTAGTAGAGCCGGGTGTACTCCTCGAAGTCCGCGACCTGGGCGCCCGGAGCCTCGCGCAGGTCCCGCCGGGCCGCCAGCCACTGGCGGGTGGCCCGGGACAGGTGGTCCGCGTACACCTGGTCGCCGAGCAGGAGCAGGACGTCGGGCCGCACCGCCTCGGGGTCGACGGCCAGTTGCGCGGCGAGGGTGTCGAGCGCGTCGGCTCCGTGAGGTCCGCGCCGGTCGGCCGGCGGGGCGGCCTGGCGGCAGGAGCCGAAGGTGAGGCGGAGGGTGGGGTGGGGGTTGGGGTGGGGGGTGGGAGTGGGCGTGGGGCTCTGGGGGGAGTGGGCCGTGCGTTGTGCCCTTGCGGTGGGGGGCGTGGTGATGGTGCTCGGCGGGAAGTGGGTGTCGGGCAGCGGCCAGACGCGGACGCCGTCGAGCAGTACCTCGTACGCCGTGGTGGAGTCGGGAGTCAGGCCCGTGACGGGGACCAGGGCGTAGTGGTGGCCGGCGACCTGGAAGGTGCGGACACTGCCCCCGGCGCCGTCCGCGCAGCGCACCTCGGCGGTGCACGGGCGGTCCGCCTCGATCCAGATCGTGGCGGAGTCGCCCGTGTCCCAGTCGACGTAACGCAGCAGTGGTCCCAGACGCATTGCGGTCATGCAACTCCCCCTCCTTCGTCCTGTCTTGCCCCTGTGATCACGTTACGACGGGGAGGGGGAGGTCCACCTCCCCCTGGCGGGGGAAAGATCCTTGGCCAGGGGTGGGGGTCGGGTCCGGTGAGGGGCAGGGAGTAGCGGGGCGGGAGGGGGCTGGGTGAGTTGGGGTGTGGGGTTTTCGCGTGTGCGGAGTCGCCGTCAGCAGGCGTTCAGGATGTTGAGCAGGGCCGTCTTTTCCGTGGAGTCCATGCTCAGGTTCCAGTACTGCTTCACGTCGACCCACATGCGCGCGTACGTACAGCGGTAGGCGGTCCGCGGCGGCAGCCACTTGCCGGGGTCGAGGTCGCCCTTGGCCTGGTTGACGTTGTCGGTGACCGCTATGAGCTGGGGGCGCGTGAGGTCGTTGGCGAACTGCTGGCGCTTGCTGGTGGTCCAGGAGCTGGCTCCGGAGCGCCAGGCCTCGGCGAGCGCGACGACGTGGTCGATGTCGAGGTCGGAGGCGGCGGTCCAGGTGGCGCCGTCGTACTCGGAGTACCAGCTGCCGCTGACGGCCGCGCAGGCGGAGTCCTGGACGACGCCGGAGCCGTCGCGCTTGAGGACGGTTTCGCGGGTGTTGCAGGTGCCGGAGACGGTGCTCCAGTGGGGGAAGAGGTCGCGGCTGTATCCGCTGGTGGAGCCCTCGGCCTTCGGGGTGACCGTGGCGAGGTAGGAGCGGGCGGCCGCGGCGCTGATGGGGGCGGGCGGGGAGGCCGCGGCGGTGGGGGCGGTGAGGAGGGTCGCGAGGGCGGCTGCCGCCAAGGATGAGGCGAACATGCCAATTCGACGCGCGTAGATGTTGGGCACGGGGGCTCCTCGGTGGGGGTGGAGTGCTGCGGGGCGGTGTCATGGTGTCCGCGCCGGGTTTCCTGGGGATGGGCGCCAGGTGACAGTGTGAAGACATGGGCATGTCATGGCGAGGTCTGTAACGCACCCTGGGGGATTTGGGAGTTGGGGTTCCGGTTGGGGGGTGCCCGTTGGGATTCCGGTTGGGGGGCCGGATTCCGGTGATTCGCGGGTTCCGGGGGCGGTCCGGGTGGGGTTCCGCTCGGGGGTGTCCGGAGTGGGATCAAAGGCCTGTTTTGGTAGGTGGGGGGCGTCGCGTACGCTGGAAGAGCAGAAGGGGAGTAGCTCTTCGCCGGACCGTCGACATACTGCTGGGTCACACCAGCCGGCGCCCGGAGGCAGACCGCGTGTACGTGTGCGCCCGGTCGGCCAGCGAGACCTTCGGCCGCAGTGTCCTGCGCGTATGTGCGTGTACGTATCTCAGGGCGCCGCCGAGCCGAAGCGACCCCTGATCCACGCAAGGTCTCTCGGTACCGATGGCGTCCTGCCCGACCGATTGAGGTTCCACCCCGTGTTCAGCTTCACCGTGACGGCGATCGCCTTCGGCGTCGTCTTCCTCGCCGAGCTCCCCGACAAAACGGCCCTGGCGGGTCTGATGCTCGGCACCCGCTACCGCGCCTCGTACGTCTTCGCGGGTGTCGCCGCCGCCTTCGCCGTGCACGTGGCCCTCGCCATCGCGGCCGGCAGCGTGCTCACGCTCCTTCCGCACCGGCTGGTGCAGGCCGTCGTGGGCGTGCTGTTCCTGGCGGGCGCGGCGATGCTCCTCCTGAAGAAGAGCGACGGGGAGGAAGAGGTCAAGCCGCCTGCCGACCAGTCCTTCTGGAAGGTCTCGGGGGCGGGCTTCATGCTGATCCTGGTCGCCGAGTTCGGTGACCTCACGCAGATCATGACCGCGAATCTCGCCGCTCGGTACGACGACCCCGTCTCGGTCGGCATCGGAGCGGTGCTCGCCCTGTGGGCCGTGGCGGGGATCGGGATCCTGGGCGGGCGGACGCTGATGAAGTACGTGCCGCTGAGCCTGATCACCAAGGTTGCGGCGGGGGTGATGGGGGCGCTGGCGGTGTTCTCGCTTTATGAGGCGGTTGTGGGGTAGGGGGCGCGGAGTTGGGTGCGCCTGGGGGCGGGGTGGGGTGGGGTTGTGGCAGGGGTGGGGCGGGGCCGTGGCGGGGCCCTGGTGGGGCCGTGGTTTGGCGGTACGGGCTTGTGCAGGGGCGGGGCT
>NZ_JBSGXB010000164.1:0-16829 GCF_053609185.1 Streptomyces sp. NPDC054956
TGGCGGTGGCGGGACGGTTCGTCCTTCCCCCGGCTGGTACAGCTCTGCGGGCCTTCGGGCAGCGGGAAGAGCACGTACGCCCGCGGCCTGCCCGGCGTGGAGGCGTACATCGCCCTGGACGACCTGCGCGCGGCGCGGGGAGCCCGCTCGGACCAGCGGGACAACGCGGACGTGCTCCGCGAGGGCCTGGACCGGCTGGACTCGGCGCTGGCCGCCGCCGCACCGCGCGGTGGCACGGTCGTCTGGGACGCCACGTCCCTGACCGGGCAGCAGCGCGGGCTGGCCGGAGCGGTCGCGCGGCGGCGCGACGCGCTGGTCACGCACGCCGTGGTCCTGGTCACGGAGGCGGAGCTGCTGCGCCGCAACGCCACGCGCGCGCATCCCGTACCGGCCGGGGTGCTGACCTCGCAGCTGCGCCGGTTCGCGCCGCCGTATCCCGGTGAGGCGCACCGCACCCGGTACATCGGTGCCGGCGGGACGGTGGAGGACGCGGCGGGCACCATCGGTACGGGGAACGGGAGTTGGACGGATCCGTCCGCGACGGCCCGCGCGGCGGGGACGGCCACGGAGACGGGGACGGCCACGGCGACGACTGCGCAAACGACTACGGGCGGGGACCACTGATGCGCACCAGCGAGGAGCTCTACCACCAGGTCCGCTGGGACCCGCGCTTCGATCCGGCGCGCTTCACCCTCGGGTTGCTCCAGCGCGGAGCCGCGCCCAAGCGCGTCCCGCTGCCCTCGTTCGTTCCCGGGGGCGACATCCCCTGGCACCGGGTGCTGTTCGTGGAGGCGGACGGCGTGCTGGTGTGGGACCGCGCCACGGGTGTCGACGTCATCGACAGCACCCCGGCCGGGCGGGTCCGCGATCCGAGGCTGCTGCGGGCGCCGTTCTTCACCGCGCGGACGCCGTACGTGTGGGACCCGTCGGCCGGGGACGGAGCGTGGCTGCCGGCGCCCGAGGGCGCCACGCCCGGCCCGGGTCCGGCGCGGGTGCGGCTGCTGACGTGGAACACGCTGTGGGACCGGTACGACGCCCCGCTCATCGCCACCGCGCGGCGCAGGCCGCTGCTGCTGGCCGACCTGGCCGCCGCCGACGCCGACGTGATCGCGCTCCAGGAAGTGGAGCGCGAGCTGCTCGCGATGCTGCTCGCCGAGCCGTGGGTGCGGTCCGAGTACACCGTCGCCGCCGATCCCGGCGGCCGGGAGGTGGCCGACAGCGGACTGCTGGTGCTGAGCCGGCTCCCGGTGCGGGAGGCCGGGGTGCACGAGCTGGGTCCGCACAAGGCGGTCGTCGCGGTCACGGTGGACACGGCCGACGGGCCGCTGGTGGTCGCGGCCACACATCTGACGAGCGATCACACCGAACGCGGTGCGGACCGGCGCGACGTCGAACTGGCCCGGATGTCTGAGGGTTTGGCGGGCATCGGGACGCAGGCCCATGTCGCGCTGCTCGGGGACTTCAACGACGGCCGCTCGGGGGCCGAGGGTCCGGCGGCCGCGCTGGGGGTGCGGGACGCCTGGAACGAGGTGCACGGGCCGGCCGACGGGACCGCGACCTTCGATCCGGTCGCCAATCCGCTCGCGGCGGTGGGCTCGCTGTCCGGACGGGCAGCCCGGCTGGACCGGATCCTGCTGCGGTCGGCGTCGGCCCGGGTGACGCGGGCCGCGCTGCGCGGCAACTCTCCTTCTCCGGAAGGGCTGTTCGTCTCCGACCACTACGGGGTCGAGGCCGCGCTGGAGTTCGGCGCGGTGGACGGCGAGGGGTACGCGGCGCGGACCCTGGACGTGGGCTCGACGGCGCGGACGGCGGTGGCGTGGCTGCCGCCGCACGACCCGGCGGTGGAAGCGGTGCGGCGGGAGCTCGATCCGCAGGCGGAGCGCTGGCCCGCGCACGTGAACCTGCTGTTCGGCTTCGTACCCGAGTCCTCCTTCGAGCAGGCCCTGCCGCTGCTGTCCCAAGTCGCTGCGCGGACTGCGCCGTTCACCACGCGGCTGGAGGGCGTGCACAGCTTCGGCTCGACCCTGTGGCTGGACCCGGCGGCGTCCGGCGACGCCCCGTGGCAGGAACTGCGGCGGGCACTGGCCCTGCGGTTCCCCGGGTGCCGGGTGCGGGGTGAGGGCTTCACCCCGCACCTGACGCTGGGCAGCAGTGGGGATCCGCTCCGCGCGGAGCGGGAACTGGCCGCCCGCCTGGGCGCAGGCCGGTCCACCCTGGTCGGTTCCCTGGCCGTCCTGTCGCGACGGGGCGACGGACCGATGCGGGTCAGGGCCACGGTCGGCCTGGGCACGGGCGAGATCGACTGGGCTCAGGAGCCGCCCCGCGCCGGCGCCGCGAGAGAGCTGGTCACCGAGCCGGCCGCCGAACCGGCCGCCGAGCGGATCGCGGCGCGGATCTCGGCGCGGATCTCGGCGGCGCTGCCGGAGGGGGTCGTGCACGTGGCCGGCTCGCGGCGGATGGGCTGCGCGCTGCCCGGCGCTGACCTGGACCTGGTGGCCGCGCTGCCGGGGGCCGTAGGCATCGCGGAGGTACGGGCGCGGGTGGCTTCGGCGCTCCCGGAGGCGGAACGGCTCCGGGAGGTCACGGGGGCACGGGTGCCCGGGCTGCGGCTGCGTGCGGCCGGGCTGGACGTGGACCTGGTGGTCGTGGCCACCGGGCCGGTCCCGCCCGGGTCCGCGGTGGCCGGGCGCGCCGGTCTCGGCGAGGCGGCGGCGGTGGCACTGAGCGCGGTGAGCGACGCCGAGGCGGTACGCGCCTTCGTGGGCCCGGAGCACGCGGCGTTCGCCCGGCTGGCGCGCGAGGCGAAGGCCTGGGCCGCGTCCCGCGGCCTGGACTCGGCCCCGTTCGGCGGTCTTCCGGGTCTGGCCTGGGCGGTCATGGCGGCCCACACGGTCCGCGCCGTCGCCGACCGGGCCGCCACCGGCCGGGCCGCCACCGATCTCTCCCCCGGCCCCCTGCTCCGCGCGTTCTTCGCCACCTGGGCCGCCTGGGACTGGCGTACCCCGGTGGCCCTGCAGCCGTCCCCGGACGCCACCGCCGAGTCCCGCCCGGGGGAAGCCGGGGCCGTCACCGTCCTCACTCCCTCCGCTCCGGTGCGCAGCTGCACCGCCCAGGTCGGTGACGGAATGCGCGATCTGCTCGTTCGGGAGCTGTACACGGCATGGGAGGCGCTGGAGGACGGCGGCGACGCGGACACCATCGCCGGGGCCCCGCCCCTGCACCGCCGGCACGCCGCCTGGGCCGTGGTCACGGTGACCGGGGTCCGGCCCGGCGAGTTCGAGGAGAACCTCGGGCGGACGCGCGGCCGACTCCGCGCCCTGCTCGGCGTGTTGTCGCAGGCCCGCTTCGAGGACGTACACGCCTGGCCCCGCCCGTTCGAGCGGACCGGGACCCTGGCCCGCTACGCGATCGGCCTGGGCGCCGCTCCGCCGGACGCGCGCACCCTGGACGCTCTCGCCGCTCCTTGGTCGGCGACCCTCCCGGGCACCGAAGTGACCTGGACGGACGGCGGCGTGGTCCCCGACCTGCCCCGAGCCCCAGGCCTTGTCGACAAGTAACGAACGCACGCGTCCTCCTGAGCCTTCGTCGGCTCCCACGCTCCGAACGGGCACCGAGCACGCCGAAGGCTCTCCGACCGAGCTCCGCCCCGCCGTAGCGGGCACGGCGAGACGGAGCGGTCAGAGCCTCAGTACAGCCCTGTGAAGTTTTTTCGTCAACACTTTTCACAAGGATTGAAGAAACTCCAAGTTCACAGGCCTGATGCGCAATTGACACACCTTTTGATCTTCAGTTCATGAACGTTCAAACCCTTGACGGCCTACGCCCCGGGCAGTTCACTCACGCTTCGATCCCCCCGGATCCAAGACGTCAGGAGTCGCCCCGCATGCCCCTCCTCTCCGATCACCCCCCACGTCCCTCGCGGCTGACCGTCGCGACCCTCGCGGCCGCCCTGGTCGCGGCCCTCCTCGTGCTCCTCCCGAGCACCGCCGCGACCGCGGCGCCCACGCTCCTCTCGCAGGGCAAGAACGTCACCGCCTCGTCCATCGAGGGCGCCGGCACCCCCGCGTCCGCCGCCGTGGACGGCAACAACGGCACCCGCTGGTCGAGCCAGTTCGCCGATCCGCAGTGGATACAGGTCGACCTCGGCGCCCCCGCCCAGGTGAGCCAGGTCGTCCTGCGCTGGGAGACCGCCGCCGCGAAGGCGTACCGCGTCGAGCTGTCCAGCGACGGCGCCAACTGGTCCACGGCCTACTCGACCGCCAGCGGCACCGGCGGCGTGCAGACCCACGACATCACCGGCACCGCACGCTTCGTCCGCGTGTACGGCACCCAGCGCACCACCGGATACGGCTACTCGCTCTGGGAGTTCCAGGTGTACGGGACCACCGGCACCGGCCCGACCCTCCCCGGCGGTGGCGACCTCGGCCCCAACGTGATCGTCTTCGATCCGTCCACGCCGAACATCCAGGCCAAGCTGGACGAGGTCTTCGCCCGGCAGGAGTCGGCCCAGTTCGGCTCCGGCCGCTACCAGTTCCTCTTCAAGCCGGGTACCTACAACGGCCTCAACGCCCAGATCGGCTTCTACACCTCGATCTCCGGTCTCGGCCTGAACCCGGACGACACCACCATCAACGGCGACGTGACCGTCGACGCGGGCTGGTTCAACGGCAACGCCACGCAGAACTTCTGGCGTTCGGCCGAGAACCTCGCCCTCAACCCGGTGAACGGCACCGACCGCTGGGCCGTCTCCCAGGCGGCTCCCTTCCGCCGGATGCACGTCAAGGGCGGGCTCAACCTCGCTCCCAGCGGCTACGGCTGGGCCTCGGGCGGCTACATCGCCGACTCGAAGATCGACGGCCAGGTCGGCAACTACTCCCAGCAGCAGTGGTACACCCGTGACAGCTCCATCGGCGGCTGGTCCAACAGCGTCTGGAACCAGGTCTTCTCCGGCACCGTCGGGGCGCCCGCCCAGGGCTTCCCGGAGCCGCGCTACACCACGCTCGACACCACCCCGGTCTCCCGGGAGAAGCCGTTCCTCTACCTGGACGGCTCCGAGTACAAGGTGTTCGTCCCGGCCAAGCGCGTGAACGCGCGCGGCACTTCGTGGGGCAACGGCACCCCCCAGGGCACGTCGATCCCGCTGAGTCAGTTCTACGTCGTCAAGCCGGGCACGAGCGCCGCGACGATGAACCAGGCGCTGGCCCAGGGCCTGCACCTGCTGTTCACCCCGGGCGTATACCACGTCGACCAGACCGTCCAGGTCAACCGCGCCGACACGGTCGTCCTGGGCCTCGGCCTCGCCACCCTCGTCCCGGACAACGGGGTGACGGCGATAAAGGTCGCCGACGTCGACGGCGTGAAGCTCGCGGGCTTCCTGATCGACGCGGGCCAGGTCAACTCCCCCACCCTGCTCGAGGTCGGCCCGGCCGGCACCACCACGGACCACGCGGCGAACCCGACCACCGTCCAGGACGTCTTCGTCCGGGTCGGCGGAGCGGGCGCGGGCAAGGCCACGGTCGGCATGGTGATCAACAACCACGACACGATCGTCGACCACACCTGGATCTGGCGCGCCGACCACGGCGACGGGGTGGGCTGGGAGACCAACCGCTCCGACTACGGGTTCCGCGTCAACGGTGACGACGTACTGGCCACCGGCCTGTTCGTGGAGCACTTCAACAAGTACGACGTGGAGTGGAACGGCGAGCGCGGCCGGACGATCTTCTTCCAGAACGAGAAGGCGTACGACGCCCCCAACCAGGCCGCCGTCCAGAACGGTTCGGTCAAGGGCTTCGCGGCCTACAAGGTGGCCGGCTCGGTCAACACGCACGAGGGCTGGGGCCTGGGCAGCTACTGCTACTACAACGTCGACCCGACGATCCGTCAGGACCACGGCTTCGAGGTCCCGGTGAAGCCCGGCGTGAAGTTCCACGACCTCCTCGTTGTCTCGCTCGGCGGCAACGGCCAGTACGAGCACGTCATCAACGACACGGGCGCCCCGACCTCGGGCACCTCGACCACCCCGTCCACCGTCGTCTCGTTCCCCTGATCCCCACCTGATCCCCGGTTCGCGGGGCGGCCACCGGCCGCCCCGCGTTTTCCGGACACCCGAGAGAGCGCTCTCCCAACCCCTCTCCCCTCCCAGAAGGAGCCGAACGATGAAACTCCGACCGCGGGCCCTGTCCGCCTCACTGGTTTCGGCGGCCGTCGCCGTGACCGCGGCCGCCGGGCTCGGCGCCACCGCCCTCACCGCGCAGGCCACTCCCGACTCCGGCGCCGTCCACATGAACATGGACCACTCCGCCGTGGCCGCGATCGCCGGGGGCGACGACCCCGACGGCGACGGCTACATCCCGGCCGTTCCGCAGGTCACCGGCGTGACCCCGTCCTGGAACAACCCGCCGGACCGCTACTTCCACGAGTTCCAGGCCAACTGTTCGGTCACCAGGACCGCGCCCGACGACCCGATCGTGTACGCGGGCCGGCCCGGCGCCTCGCACGACCACACCTTCATGGGCAACACCGGCACGAACGCCAACAGCACCACCGCTTCGCTCAGCGCGGGCGGCACGGCCTGCACCGCGCTCGGCGACCTCTCCGGCTACTGGATGCCGACGCTCTTCAACGGCAGCCAGAAGGTCCTGCCCACCGGCCCCCAGGTGATCTACTACAAGACCGGGGTCACCGACTACACGAGCGTGCGCCCCTTCCCCAAGGGTCTGCGGTTCGTCGTCGGCAGCCCGACGCAGACGGCGGCCGAGTTCCGCGGCCACAAGGGCTGGGTCGAGGGCTGGGAGTGCGGCGACAGCTTCAAGAACACCGAGTTCCCGGCCAACTGCCCGGCCGGCACCCAGCTCAACATCCGCATGCAGTCGCCCAGTTGCTGGGACGGCAAGAACCTCGACACCCCGGACCACAAGGCGCACATGGCCTACCCGGTCACGAAGCCGGGCAACAACGACAACGTCTGCCCCGCCTCCCACCCGGTCGCGGTCCCGATGGTCGAGTTCAAGATGGCCTTCCCGGTCAGCGGGGACATGTCGCAGGTCAGGCTGTCCAGCGGATCGGGCCACTCCTTCCACTACGACTTCTTCAACGCGTGGGACGAGCGCACCCTGAACGCCATGGTCGAGCACTGCATCAAGGGTGGCCTTCAGTGCAACAACCGCGGCTACGACCAGTTCCACCCGGAGGCCGGCACCGTCCTCGGCCCCGACGGCCGCCTCCCGTAGTGCGCGCCCACTCCCCCCACTTCCTCGCAGGAGGTTCCCGCATGCTCACCCGCATACGCGGCACCGTGGCCACCGCGGCCCTGCTCGCGGGCGTCGTCACCCTCGTCCCCGCGGGCCCGGCGCAAGCCGCCGGCAGCGTGGTCAAGGTGACCGGCTCCCAGGGCAACTGGCAGCTGACCGTGGACGGTTCCCCGTACCTCGTCAAGGGCGTCACCTGGGGTCCTTCCCCGGCCGACGCCGCGCGCCTGCTCCCCGACGTGAAGTCGCTGGGCGCCAACACCATCCGCACGTGGGGCACCGACGGGAGCAGCCGCCAGCTGTTCGACGCCGCCTCCGCGAACAACATCAAGGTCGTGGCCGGATTCTGGCTTCAGCCCGGCGGCGGTCCGGGCAGTGGCGGCTGCACGAACTACGTCACGGACACGACGTACAAGAACAACATGCTGGCCGAGTTCACCAAATGGGTGGAGGCCTACCGCGACCACCCGGCGGTGCTGATGTGGAACGTCGGCAACGAGTCGGTGCTCGGCCTGCAGAACTGCTACGGCGGTGCGGAGCTGGAGAACCAGCGCAACGCGTACACGAGCTTCGTGAACGACGTGGCGAAGGCGATCCACCGCGTGGACGCCAACCATCCGGTGACGTCCACCGACGCGTGGGTGGGCGCCTGGACGTACTACAAGCGCAACTCCCCCGATCTGGACCTGTACGCCGTCAACTCCTACAAGGAGGTGTGCGGGGTCAAGCAGGCCTGGGAGCAGGGTGGTTACACCAAGCCGTACATCGTCACCGAGACCGGTCCGGCCGGTGAGTGGGAGGTCCCGAACGACGCGAACGGGGTTCCGCTGGAGCCGGGCGACCAGGCGAAGGCCGACGGCTACACCAATGCGTGGAACTGCGTCACGGGCCACCGGGGGGTGGCGCTGGGCGCGACGGTCTTCCACTACGGCACCGAGTACGACTTCGGCGGGCACTGGTTCAACCTGACCCCGGCCGGGGAGCGCCGCAAGATGTACTACGCGGTCAAGCGCGCCTACGGGGGCGGCACGGCGGGCGACAACCTCCCGCCGACCGTGGCCGTCCCCTCCGTCGCCGACCCGGGCGCCGTCCCGGCCGGCAAGGAGATCACCGTGCAGGCCCCGGCGACCGACCCCGAGGGCGACCGGCTCTCGTACGAGGTGCTCTGGGGAAGCAAGTACGTGGACGGTGGCGGCGGGCTGGTCTCCGTGCCGTCCACGCACCTGGGCAACGGCACGCTCAAGGTCACCGCGCCGGCCAGGACCGGGGTGTGGAAGCTCTACGTCAAGGTGAAGGACGGCCGGGGCAACGTGGGCGTCGAGCAGCGCTCGGTGAAGGTGGTCCCGCCGCCGGTGGCGGGCACGAACGTGGCGCTGAACCGGCCGACGACCGCCTCGACCTTCCAGAACGACGGCTGGGGCGGCTGCCCGTGCACCCCGCAGCTGGCCACGGACGGCAACAACACTACGCGTTGGGCGAGTTCGTGGGCCGATCCCCAGTGGCTCCAGGTCGACCTGGGCTCGGTCAAGCAGCTGAAGCACGCGCAGTTGGTGTGGGAGACCGCGTACGGGAAGGCGTACACGATCCAGGTGTCGGACGACGGCCAGAACTGGCGGACCGCGTACGCCACTTCGACCGGCGACGGCGGCATCGACGACTTCGACGTCTCCGCGTCGGGCCGGTACGTGCGCCTGGACATGACCCAGCGGGGAACCGGTTACGGCTACTCCCTGTTCCACTTCGGCGTCTACGCCTGACCCCGGCCCGACGCCCCGCACGCTCCGCGCGCCGCCCGTACCTGACCCGGGCGGCGCGCGGTCGCGTCTACCGGGCGGAGGCGGGGACGGGGCGTGCGGCCGGGGCGGCGCTCAGGCTCCACCACACCGAGGCCAGCAGCAGGACGCCCGGGGTGATGCCCGAGACGGCCGCGATGACGGGCAGGCCGAGGCCGGCTGCGGCCAGGACCAGGCCGGCGGCGCCGCAGAGGGACATGGCGGCGGCCAGCCGGTTCAGCGAGGGCATCGACCAGACGGCGGCGAGGCCGAAGAAGTGCACTCCGACGACCAGGGCGATCCACGGGAGGCTGGCGTCGGGGAGGTGCAGGATCCTGTTGAGGACCAGGAGGCCGCCCACCGCGGCCACCACCTCGGCGGCCACGACGAGGCGGTAGCCGCGCCCGAAGCGGCGGGGCGCGGGGTCCGCGCCGGCGCTCCCCTCGCCTCCCGGCGGGCCGACGGCCACGGAGTCCGCCTCGCCCGCGGCCCCGCGGGACCTGCGGATCGCGAGGACCAGGGCGAGGAACGCGGCGATCGCGAGTCCGCGCAGCGGAGCGCCGATGGCCAGGGGAAGTGCGCCGGCGTTGGCCACGATGAAGACCAGTCCGAAGACGGCTCCGACGAGGGCGGCTGTCCGGTGTGTTCTCACAGCGGACAGTCTCACCGATGTGGATCTTCGAATGAAACCGGCGGCCGCCGCTCAGACCTCCAGGACGATCTTCCCGGCGGTGTGCCCGGCCCGGCTCAGCTCGAAGGCGGCGGCCAGTTCGGCCAGCGGGAAGGTCTCGGCGACGGTGACGGTGAGCTGCCCGGCGTCGGCGAGCCGGCCCAGCTCCGCCAGGTCGCTGCCGACCGGCCTGACCCACATCCACTGACCGCCGGCGCCGAGGACGGTGTGGTCGGCGATGGAGGCGTGCCGGCCGCCCTCGGCCAGCACCGCCAGGGTGGTGTCGAGGACTCCTCCGACGAAGTCGGCCACGACGGTGACCCCGTCGGGCGCCAGCTCCCGGACCCGGCCCGCGAGGCCGTCCCCGTACTCGATGGGCTCACAGCCCAGCTCGCGCAGCCGGTCGTGGTTGCGGGGCGAGGCGGTGCCGATGACCCTGGCCCCGAGCGCGCGGGCGATCTGCACGCCGAGGGTGCCGACGCCGCCCGCGGCGCCGTGCACGAGGACGGTGTCGTCCTTGCCGGTGCCGAGGCGGGTGAGCAGCTGGTACGCGGTCAGGCCGGCCAGTGGCAGCCCCGCGGCCTGCCGCCAGTCCAGTGAGACGGGCTTGGGCGCGAGGGCCCGTACGGGCACGGTCACGAACTCGGCGAAGGTGCCTCCGTGCACGTAGTCCTTGCGGGCGTAGGCGATGACCTCGTCGCCTGCCGTGAACTCCGGTGTGTCGATGCCGGCGTACTCCACGGTCCCGGCCACGTCCCAGCCGGGGACGACGGGGTACACGACGTCCATGAGGCCGTCGAGCCCGCCCGCCATGATCTTCCAGTCGACGGGGTTGACGGAGGCGCAGCGGACGCGGACGAGGACCTCGCCGGGGCCGACCTTGGGTACGGGGAGCCGGGTCTCGGCGAGCACCTCCGTCCCGCCGTACGTCTCGTACGCCATGGCCCGCATGGTGCCCTCTGCCTCTTCGGACATGCGCCTCGCCTCTCCGTGAACCGGTCGTGTCTGACCCCTTCTCCATCCCACCACGAAAGGCCGCGCCCGCCCGGGGAGGACGGGCGGGCGCGGCGCGGCGGAGCCGGGGGCGGGACGGAAACCTCCGGAGCTCGTGGTCGGGGGCGGTGGCCGGGACGGAGCGGGCGGGCGGGGCCTACAGGGCCCGGTGGGCGGCGATCACGTCCGCGTAGTGCCGGCCGCTGGTCTTGATGGTGCGCCGCTGCGTGGCGTAGTCCACGTGGACCAGCCCGAACCGCTTGTCGTAGCCGTAGGCCCACTCGAAGTTGTCGAGCAGGGACCAGGCGTAGTACCCGGCCAGCGGTGCGCCGCGGCGCACCGCGCGGGCGCACGCGGCCAGGTGGGCCGTGAGGTAGGCGGTCCGCTCGGGGTCGTGGACGGTGCCGTCGGGGGCGACGGTGTCGGGGTACGAAGAGCCGTTCTCGGTGATGAGGATGCGCCGGGCGCCGTACTCCTCGGCCAGGCGCACGATCAGGGTCTCCAGGCCGTCGGCGTCCACCTCCCAGTCCATGCCGGTGCGCGGGACGCCGGGCCGCTCGGTCATCCGCGCGTAGGGGGCGGGGCCGTCCGGGTCGGCGGTGACCACCTGCGGGAAGTAGTAGTTCAGGCCGATCCAGTCCAGCGGGGCGGCGATGGTGTCGAGGTCGCCGGGGCGTTCGGGCAGCTCCACGCCGTAGACCTCGCGCATGTCGGCGGGGAAACCGCGGCCGTGGACGGGGTCGAGCCACCAGCGGTTGACGTGGCCGTCCATGCGCCGGGCGGCGGCCCGGTCGGAGTCGCTGTCGCCCGCGGGTACGACGGTGGAGAGGTTGTTGACGATGCCGATCTGCGCGCCGGGTGCTGCGGCACGGATGGCCTGCGTCGCGAGCCCGTGGCCGAGCAGCAGGTGGTAGGAGGCGCGGACGGCGGCGGTGAGGTCGCTGACGCCGGGGGCCATCCTGCCTTCGAGGTGGCCGATCCAGGCGGAGCACAGCGGTTCGTTGAGGGTGGCCCACTGGGTGACGCGGTCGCCGAGGCGTCCCGCGACGAGGCCGGCGTACGAGGCGAAGTGCTCGGCGGTGGCCCGCTCGGGCCAGCCGCCCCGGTCCTGGAGGGCCTGGGGCAGGTCCCAGTGGTAGAGGGTGACGGAGGGTTCGATGCCGGCGGCGAGCAGTCCGTCGATCAGCCGGTCGTAGAAGTCGAGGCCCTTCTCGTTGGCGGGGCCGTCGCCGCCGGGCAGCACGCGGGGCCAGGCGACGGAGAGCCGGTAGGCGTTGGTGCCGAGCTGCCGCATCAGGTCGATGTCGCCCTGCCAGCGGTGGTAGTGGTCGCAGGCGGTGTCGCCGTTGTGGCCGCCGTCGATGGCGCCGGGGGTGCGGGTGAAGGTGTCCCAGATGGAGGGGGCGCGGCCGTCCTCGGCCACGGCGCCCTCGATCTGGTAGGCGGAGGTCGCGGTCCCCCAGACGAAGTCCCTCGGGAGCGCGGCGAGATCGATGGAGGCGGGGTCGAAGGAGGTGCGGGCCGGGGCGAGGCGGCCCGCCTCGAAACGGGTTTCCGAAAGGGTCATTTGACGGCTCCTGCCGTGAGTCCGGCCACCAAGTACCGCTGGAGCAGCAGGAATCCGGCGACGACGGGGATGCTGACGACGAGCGAGGCGGCCATGATCTGGTTCCAGTAGACGTCGTTCTGCGTGGAGTAGCCCTGCAGACCGATGGCCAGGGTGCGGGTGGCGTCGTTCGTCATGACGGAGGCGAAGAGGACCTCGCCCCACGCGGTCATGAACGCGTAGACGGCGACGGCGACGATGCCGGGTACGGCGGCCGGGATGACGACGCGGAAGAGCGCGCCGAGCGGTCCGCAGCCGTCCACGGTGGCGGCCTCGTCGAGGTCGCGCGGCACCGAGTCGAAGTACCCGATGAGCATCCAGATGGAGAAGGGGAGGGAGAAAGTGAGGTAGGTGAGGATCAGCCCGCCCCGGGAGCCGTACAGGGCGATCCCGGTGCTGTTGCCGATGTTCACGAAGATCAGGAACAGCGGGAGGAGGAAGAGGATGCCGGGGAACATCTGCGTGGAGAGCACGGTCACCGTGAACAGGCGCTTGCCGCGGAACCGGTAGCGGCTGACCGCGTACGCCGCGAAGACGGCGATCACGACGGAGCAGGCGGTGGCCGCGCCCGCCACGATCAGGGAGTTCACGAAGTACTTGGCGAGCGGGATGGTGTGCCAGATGTCGATGTAGGGGCGGACGGTGAGGCCGCTGGGGATCCAGCGGAACTGTCCGGCCACGTCCTTGAGCGGTTTGAGCGAGCTGGTGACCATCACGTAGACGGGCACGAGGACGAACACCGCGAGGACCGTGAGGAAGAGCGCCCGGATCACCTTGAAGGACGTCGGCGGATCGAGGGGCGACTTCCTGCGGGTGCTCGTACGAGGGCGCGTACGGGTACCGGTCCGCGCGAGGCGGCCGTGGTCAGGCATCGGATCGGCTCCGTCCGCGCGTCGTGAGGAACAGGTACACGGCGGTGACCAGCAGCAGGAAGAGCAGCAGGAGTACGGACATGGCCGATCCGGTGCCGAAGTTCCAGGTCACGAAGCTGGATTGGTAGATGTGGATGGAGACGAGGTCGGCGGCTTCGGGCGCGGCCTTGCCGAACAGCACGAAGGGCGTGCCGAAGTCGTTGAAGGTCCACAGGAACAGCACGAGGACCAGGACCTGGTTGACGGCTCCGACCGAGGGCAGGGTGATCCGGCGGATCTGCTGCCAGACTCCGGCCCCGTCCAGCGCGGCGGCCTCGTAGAGGTCCTTCGGGACGTTCTGCAGGGCGGCCATCACGATGAGGAACGCGAACGGCCAGCCCTTCCAGACGGAGATGACCAGCAGCGCCCAGAAGCTGTTGTCGCCCAGCAGCCAGAAGGTGTGCTCGGCGCCGCCGAGGCCCAGCTGGTCGTGGAGGACGTGGTTCACCAGGCCGTTGTCCCGCTGGAACATGAACGCCCAGGTGATCACGGCCGCGTAGACCGGGAGCGCGTAGGGGATCAGGAACAGGGCGCGCAGGATGCCGCGGCCCCGGAAGGTCTCCTGCATGAACACGGCGGCGGCGGTGCCGAGGAACCAGCACAGTCCGACCGACAGCAGGGTGAACAGGACGGTCGTCCAGAAGGAGTGGAGCAGGGCCGCGCCGACGGGCTTGTCGATGTCGACGGCGAGTTCGTAGTTGTCGAAGCCCGACCAGGGGGCGCTGGACCAGTCGCGGATGAAGAACTGGGTCAGCTGCCGGAAGCTCATCGTGATGCCCATGACCATCGGGATCAGGTGGATGAGCAGTTCGAGGAGGAGGGCGGGCAGGAGCAGGAGGTACGGCAGGGCCGCGCGGCGGGCTCGGCCGGGGCGGCGCACGCGTGCGGTCGTGCGCCTGACCCTCCCCGCCGTGGCGACCGGTCGCTGCGCTACGGGTGCTACGGGCATGGACCCGTGCTCACTTCTGCATCTGCTGCTGGGCCTTGGTGAGCCGCGCCTTGACGGACTCGGCGGTCACCGGGCGGCCGGCCGCGGCCTCGGCGAAGAGCTCCTTGACGGCCGTACCGACGGCGGTCTCGAACTGCGACTCCTCGGGGACCTGCGGGAGCGGGGCGGCGCTGGTCGAGAGCGTGTTGCGCAGGACGGTGAGGTCGGCGTTGGAGAAGGCGGGGTCGCCCTGGGCGGCCTTGACCGGCGGGATGGAGCCGTAGGTCTTGTTGAGGAGCTTCTGCTCCTCGTCGCTGGTCATGAACTTCACGAACTTCAGGGCGCCGTCGATGTTGTCGGTGTTCTTGAAGACGGCCAGGTTGATGCCGGCGACCATGGAGTTGACGTTCTTGCCGGTGCCGGGGGTGCCGCCGGCCGGCACCGGGACGGGGGCGACCCCCCAGTCGCCCTCCTTCATCCCCTGGGTCTTGAAGCTGCTGGCCGCGCTCTGCCAGAGGACCATGGCGGTCTTGCCGTTGGCGAAGTCCTGGAGCGACTGGTTCTTGTCGTACTCCGCGTTGCCCGGCGCGATGATCTTGTCCTTGGCCATCAGGTCGACGTACTGCTTGACGGCCTCGACGTTGGCGGGGGTGTCGAAGGTGGGCTTGCCGGAGGCGTCGAAGAAGCTCGCGCCGTGCTGCTGGGAGAAGACGAAGGCCTGGTGGATGTTGTTGGAGAGGTTCGAACCCTCGGCGCCCAGTGCCCACTTGCCGTCCTTGGACAGCTTCTGGCCGATGGTGACCATCTCGTCCCAGGTGGCCGGGGGCTTCTCGATGCCCGCCTCCTGGAACATCTTCTTGTTGTAGTAGAGCGCGTACGACATCGAGTACAGGGGGACGGCGGCCGGGTCCTTGCCGGCGGCGCCCGCCGAGCCGATGGCCGATTCGACGAAGCGGTCCTTGCCTCCGATGGCCTCGAAGTTCTTGGCGTCCCAGGGCAGCAGGGCCCCGGTGGCCTGGAGGGAGGAGGACCAGGTGTTGCCGATGTTGAGGACGTCCGGGCCCTGCCCGGAGGCGGTGGCGGCGAGGATGCGGTTGAGCAGGTCCGACCACGGGACCACTTCGAGCTTGACCTTGATGCCGGTCTGCTCCTCGAACTTCTTCAGCTCCGGGCCGAGGGTCGCCTGGTCCGCCGCGATGTCGGGGCCCTGGTTGGAGGCCCAGTAGGTGAGCTCCTTGGGGGCGGTGTTCGATCCGCCCCCGTTGTCCGCGGATCCGCCCCCGCAGGCGGTGGCGGCTGCGAGCATGGAGACGGTGACGGCGGTGACGGCGGCGGCTCGGGTTCTGCGCATGGCGGCTCGGTCCCTTTCGGCAAGGTGGGAAGAAAGACCCGGGCGGCTCGACTGCCCGGCCCCAACCGGGTGTTCGGACGCTCCGTTTGATCCAGGCCTTAATTTAGGACGTGAGTTAAGCCTCGTGAAAGGGTCGCGTCAAGGGGTCGCGCAAGGGTATGTTGCGATCGATGTCAGGGCGGAAGGAGCCACATGACCACGGGGCGCAGTGGACGTACGGTGCGGGACCTGCGAAGGGGCAACCGCAGTGCCGTACTGCAGCGGTTGTACTTCGGCGGGCCGATGAGCCGGCAGGAGCTCGGCCCCGCCACCGGCCTGAGCTCCGGATCCGTCAGCAATGTGGTCGGCGAGCTCGTCGCGGACGGGCTCCTGGAGGAAGCGGGCATCGTCGACTCCGACGGCGGCCGCCCCCGTACGCTGCTGCGGATCGCCCCGGGCAGCGCCCACATGATCGGGATCGACGTGGGCGAAACCCGGGTCAGGGTCGAGCTGTTCGACCTCACCCTCACCGAACTGGCGCGCACCGAGCTCCCGTTGCAGCCGCGCGGCTGCTACGACGTCGACCCGATCGTCGACCACGTCCGGACCGGGATCGCCACCGTGCTCGCGGAGGCGGGGGTCGGCACGGACCGGCTGCTGGGGGTCGGGATCGGCGTGCCCGGCATCGTGGACCGCGACGCGCCGGGCGGAACCGTGGTCCACGGGCAGACGATCGGCTGGGACGCGGTCCCGCTGGAGGCCCTGCTGCGCGCGACGGGAGCCGTACCGGACGAGGTCCCGTACATCATCGACAACGGAGCGCGCACGCTCGGCCAGGCCGAGATGTGGTTCGGCGCCGGGCGCGGCGCGCGGGACGCGGTGGTCGTGCTCTTCGGCTCCGGCGTCGGCGCGAGCCTGATCACCGACGGCTCGACGGACGGCGGCGCCACCGAGGGCACCGCGCTGGAGTGGGGCCACCTGACGGTCCAGGTCCGGGGCCGGCGCTGCCGGTGCGGGGCGCTGGGCTGCCTGGAGGCCTACACGGGCGCCGAGTCACTGCTGGCGCGGTGGGCGGAGCTCGGTGGCGGCGGCGAGGCGGTCGAGGGGGACGCCTGGGACGAGGAGGACGCCGTGGCCGCGCTGCTGGCGGCGGCGGACGGCGGCGACGCGGTCGCCCTGGAGGTCCTCGACGAGACGGCCGAGTACCTGGGCGCGGGCCTGTCGGACGTGATCAACCTGTTCCAGCCGGAGCGCATCCTGATCGGCGGCTGGGCGGGCCTGATGCTGGGCCCGCACATCCTCCCGTCGGTCCGGGAACACGCGACGCGCTACTCGCTGCGCCACCCGGCGGCCCGGGTCACCATCGACA
>NZ_JBSGXB010000165.1:0-12371 GCF_053609185.1 Streptomyces sp. NPDC054956
GGCCCGGCCTGATCGGCAAGACACCCCCTAGCCCCGCCGGTCCAGCGGGTTCGCCGCGATCCGGGCCTGCGCGCCGCTCGCCACGTAAGCCGCCGCCGCGCACTGCGGCTTGCGCGCCGCCTGGTCCGCGACCAGCGCGAAGAAGGCCTCGCCGAAGCCGAGGCGCGGGTGCTCCGCGAGGAGCGCGGCCGTGAAGACCGGGTCGGCGTCGCCGACGCCGGTTCCGGAGACGTCCGCGGTCGTGCCGATCTGGAGCAGGTGGCTCTCCACGTCCTCGGCGGCCGTGACGTCCTCCCGCATGTGCTGCACGATGATCCGCTCGGCGCGCGCCCGGCGCTCCGCCGGCCAGCCCAGACCCGCCGTCAGGACCCGGGCGACGTGCCCGCCAGCCTCCTCGAAGGGCAGCGTGTGGCTGTCGAAGGGCGGGGTCAGCCCGAGGTCGTGCACCAGCGCGCTGACGTAGAAGAGCTCCCGGTCGTGACGGAGCCCGTGCCGGTCCGCGTACTCGACCCCGAAGGCGTACGAACGGACGGAGTGGTTGAGCAGCGCCGCGTCCGTGTACTCGGTCGCGATCTCCAGCGCGGCCCGGGCCGACGGCGTGTCAAGAGTCCATGTCACAAGGGTCATGGGAGGTCAGCGTAGGCGTCGGGTGAAGTCCACCTCGGACGGGCCCGTCTCCCCCGGCCAGGCCATCAGCCGGGCCGGAGCCGCCGGGGTCTCCGCGAGGACGGTGCCGCGCGAGACGACGTAACGGGGGCGGACCTGGCGGCGGACCGCCTCGGTGGGCGACTCGGCCGGCAGCAGGACGAACGAGGCGGGCGCCCCCTCGGCGATGCCGTACTCCGCCCCGGACAGGCCGAGGACGCGCGCCGCGCGCTCGGTGACCATCTCGAAGGCCACCGGGATCTCCTCGGCCCCCGTGAGCTGGGCGGCGTAGATCCCGACGAGGGCGGTCTGCAGCGGGTTCCCGGTGCCGAGCGCGTTCCAGGGGTCCATCACGTCGTCGTGGCCGAAGGCCACGTTCACGCCCGCCGCCAGCATCTCCTTGACCTGGGTGAGACCGCGCCGCTTCGGGTAGGCGTCGAACCGGCCCTGGAGGTTGAGGTTGGCGAAGGGGTTGGAGACGAGGTTGATCCCGGAACGCGACAGCAGCCGCTGGAGTTTGAAGCTGTAGGCGCCGCCGTAGGAACCCATGGCCGTCGTGTGCGAGGCGGTGGCGCGTTCGCGCAGCCCCGAGCGCAGCGCGAGCGCGGCCAGCACCTCCACGAAACGCGACTGCTCGTCGTCGATCTCGTCGCAGTGCGCGTCGATCCGCAGTCCGCGCTCCTCGGCGAGCGCGAAGGCGATCGACAGCGAGGCCACCCCGTCCTCCCGGGTGTCCTCGAAGTGCGGGATCGCACCGACCACGTCGGCCCCGCGCCGGACCGCCTCCCGCAGCAGCGCCTCGCCGTCGGGGAAGGAGACGATGCCCTCCTGCGGGAAGGCGACGATCTGCAGGGTCATGACGTCCCGGACCCGGTCGCGCACCTCCAGCAGCGCGTCGAGCGCGGTCAGCGCCGGGTCGGTGACGTCGCAGTGGGTACGGACGTGCAGGACGCCCTGCGCCGCCTGCCAGCGCAGCACCTCGGTGGCCCGCGCGATCGCGTCCTCGCGGGTCAGGGTCCGCTTGCGCTCGCTCCAGCAGGCGATGCCCTCCCAGAGGGTCCCGGAGGCGTTCGGGCGCGGCTCGCCCGCCGTCAGGGCCGTGTCGAGGTGGATGTGCGGCTCGACGAAGGGCGCGCTGAGCAGACCGCCGTGGGCCTCGATCAGCACGCCCGTCGCCGGTGGTTCCTTCTGGTCGTCGTACGGGATCACGCGCGCGATCCGGCCGTCCTCCGCGACCTCGACGTCGTGCAGGCCTTCGCTGTGGAGCAGCCGGGCACCCCGGACGATCATCCGCATGGCGCCAGCCTACGTACGCGGCGCGTCAGCCGCGCTTGGCCTGGGCCTTCTGCTGCATGCCGCGCGTCTTCGCGGAGAGCGACTGCACGTCTCTGACGGCGGCCTTCGCGCGTGCCTCGGCCGCCGTGTTCTTCGCCTGCGCACGCTCGGAATCCTGGTGGACGTGGTGCCCCGTACGGGCCTTCTTCGCCATGACCGCTGCTCCTCGTGACGGGAACGGGCAGAACTTCGTACGCAGACCACCTTGCGCCCGTTCGGCGCAGTCGGCATCTCGGGCGATCGGGTTACATGGGGGCATGACTGACGCCACCGCCGACGCCACCGCAGACACCGCGGCCGACACCACCGCCGACACCGGGGCCGACGCCCTCGCCGCCGTGCCCGACTGGGAGAAGCGCTTCCGGGCCCCGCGGGTGGGGCTGCCCGACTGGGCCGAGGACGCGCCCGACCGCTCGCTCTTCGTCTCCAACGCGACCGGGACCTACGAGCTCTACGCCTGGGACCGCGCCACCGGCACGCAGCGCCAGGCCACGGACCGGCCCAACGGGACCACCGACGGCACCCTCTCCCCCGACGGCGAGTGGATCTGGTGGTTCTCCGACACCGACGGCGACGAGTTCGGCACCTGGGTCCGCCAGCCCTTCGCGGGCGGCCCCGACGAGCCGGCCGCCCCCGGGCTGGAGCCCTCGTACCCGGCCGGCCTGGCCATCGGGCGCGACGGGACGACCGTCGTCGGGCGCTCCACCGACGAGGACGGGAGCACCATCCACGTCGTACGGACCGACGGCTCGGCACCGGCCGTCGTCTACCGGCACCGCGAGTCGGCCGGGGTCGGCGACCTGTCCCGCGACGGGACCCTGCTGGCCGTCGAGCACACCGAGCACGGCGACGCGATGCACTCCTCGCTGCGCGTGATCACCCTCGACGGGAAGACCGTCGCCGAACTGGACGACACCGCGGGCGGGACGCTCGAGCTGGGCCTCACGGTCCTCGGCTTCGCCCCCGTCGCGGGCGACACCCGGCTGCTGATCGGCCACCAGCGGCGCGGCCGCTGGGAGCCGATGGTGTGGGACGTGACCGCGGGCACCGAGGAGGAGCTCGACATCGACCTGCCGGGCGACGTCGGCGCCGAGTGGTACCCCGACGGGTCCGCGCTGCTGATCGAGCACGGCTTCGAGGCGCGCAGCGAACTCTTCCGCTACGACCTGGCCGCGCGCGAGCTGGTGCGGCTGGACACGCCGCCGGGGACGGTGTCCGGCGCGACGGCGCGGCCCGACGGCTCGGTGGAGTACCAGTGGTCCTCGGCGGCCGAGCCCTCCTCCGTACGGTCCACCGCGGGCGGGGTCGTCCTCGACCCTCCGGGTTTCCGGCCGCCGGGCTCCGTGCCGGTCGAGGACGTGTGGGTCGAGGGCCCGGGCGGCCGGATCCACGCCCTGGCGCAGCGCCCCGCGGGCCACGGCGACGGCCCGTTCCCGACGGTCTTCGAGATCCACGGCGGACCCACCTGGCACGACAGCGACGCCTTCGCGGCGACCCCGGCGGCCTGGCTGGACCACGGCTTCGCGGTGGTCCGGGTCAACTACCGCGGCTCCACCGGCTACGGCCGCGAGTGGACCGACGCCCTCAAGCACCGGGTCGGCCTGATCGAGCTGGAGGACATCGACGCGGTCCGCGAGTGGGCGGTGGCCTCCGGCCTCGCCGACCCGGCGCGCCTGGTCCTGTCGGGCGGCTCCTGGGGCGGCTACCTGACGCTGCTCGGCCTCGGCAGGTCGCCCGAGGCCTGGGCCGTGGGGCTGGCCGCCGTACCGGTCGCGGACTACGTGACGGCCTACCACGACGAGATGGAGGCGCTGAAGTCCCTGGACCGCACCCTCTTCGGCGGCACGCCGGAGGAGGTCCCGGAGCGCTTCGAGGTGTCCTCGCCGCTGACGTACGTGGACGCGGTGAAGGCGCCCGTGCACATCGCGGCCGGCGTCAACGACCCGCGCTGCCCGATCAAGCAGATCGAGAACTACGTGGACCGGCTGGCGGCCCGCGGGGCGGAGCACGAGGTCTACCGGTACGACGCCGGGCACGGCTCGCTCGTCGTGGAGGAGCGGATCAAGCAGGTCCGGATGGAGCTGGACTTCGCGCTGAAGCACCTGCCGCGGTAGCCCCGGCACCGGCGGACCGGTGCACCCCCCGTACGGTGGTGGGGTGCACCGGTTTCTCCTGACCCCGCGCTGGTGGGGGATCAACGTCTTCGTCGCGCTCGGCGTTCCCTTCTGCCTGTTCATGGGGACCTGGCAGCTCGGCCGGTTCGAGGACCGCGTCGACAGCCACAAGGAGGCCGCCGGCGCACGCCCCGCCGAGCAGGCGGCCGCGCCGCTGGACTCGCTGCTCCCGGTGGACAAGAAGACCTCGGGCCGGCTCGCCTCGGTCTCCGGGGAGTACGCCGACCAGCTGCTCGTCCCGGAACGGCGGCTCGACGGAAAGACCGGCTTCTACGTCCTGACCCTGCTCAAGACCGACACCGGCAAGGCCGTCCCCGTGGTGCGGGGCTGGCTGCCGGGCGCCGCGGACGCGGGCCGGGCTCCGGCCGCCCCCACCGGGCGGGTCGAGGTGACGGGCGTGCTCCAGGCCTCGGAGAACTCCAGCACCAAGGGCGTCTACTCCTCGGGCGGCCTGCCGTCCGGGCAGCTCGGAGTCATCGGAGCGGCCTCGCTCGTCAACATCGTGCCGTACGGCCTGTACGACGCCTGGCTGACCGTGCAGACCCCGGCGGACGGGCTGACGCCCGTCCCCGCACGGGCTCCGGTCAACACCGGGCTCGACCTCAAGGCCTTCCAGAACCTCGGCTACACCGGCGAGTGGTTCGTCTTCGCCGCGTTCGTGCTCTTCATGTGGTTCCGGCTCTACCGGCGCGAGGTGGAGACCCTGCGCGACGAGGCCGCGGGACTCCTGCCGGAGCCCGCGAAGGCCGCCGCCGTCACGGCTTCGGCTGCTCCGCCAGCGGAATGACACCCGTCCGGTAGACCGTCCCGCCGCACGCGTCCGGGATGGTCGTCCGCGTCGTCGGGGCGCCCGGCAGCGGCGTGCTCGGCGTGTGGGACACCGCCACGCCGGTCGGCTCCGGCGACGGGGGAGCCGCCTGGGACTGCGCGCCCGCGTCCGCGGACTGCGCGGAGCCGCCCTGCGGGGGCTTGGAGCCCCCGGATCCGCCCGTGCCGGTACAACCCTGCTGCGGCGGCACCCAGGCGAACCGGACCTCGTACGCCGCGCTCGGCGCGAGCAGCATCAGCGGGGCCTCCGCCGACGGGTCGGGCAGCCCGGTCGCCGGATCGCCCGCGGTGTGGCCGACCACGGCCACCCCGGAGCCGCCCTGACCCGGGGCGGGACCGCCCGCCGGGGCCGCGGTCACCGTGTCCGGGCCCAGGACGGTACAGCCCCGCCCCGAGACGTTGGTGACCTTGAAACTGCCGTAGACCTTGCCGTCGGCCTCCGGGGGCCGCGCGCTGCCCGACACCCCGAGCTGGTCCGCACTGCAGCCGGGCACGCCCGGAGCCGCCGGCGGAGGCAGCAGAACGGTTCCTGCTACGGAGCCGCCCGGCAGGGTTCCGGTGCCGCCCGTCGCCTTGGCGTTCGGCCCGACCGGGGGCAGGCCGTTGCCGGACGGGGCCGGCGCGGCACCGGAGGCACCGCCCGCGCCCTGGCCCGTACCGGCGGCGGGCTTGGAGGGCTTCGGTTCGACGCCGTTGCCGTTCTGGTGGGGGTCGGAGACCCCGTTCTTCTTGTTCGCGCCCTGCTGGCCGTGGCCCGCCATCGTGGAGTGGTCGGTGGAGTCGCCCTGGCCGCCCGTCATGCGCAGGGCGGCCGGGACCGCGGTGCCCACGAGCAGCGCGGCCGCCGCCGCGGCGACCATGGCCTGCCGCTTGCGGGTCCGGCGCAGCGGAACGGCGTGCCGCAGCCGCTCCAGCGCGTCGCGCGAGGGTTCGAGTCCCCCGACGGCGCCGCGCAGCAGCTCCCGGATCGCGTCCTCGTCGCCGCCGGACCGCAGGGCGGCGGACAGCCCGCCCGCGGGCTGCGTGCCCTCGGACGGCGTGCCCTGGGACGGCGTGTGCTCGGGCTGCGCGCCGGCCGGCTTCGTACCGGCGGGGTTCAGCCCGCCGCCGCCCGCACCGCGCATCAGCTCGCGCAGCGCCGCCTGGCCCTCGCCGGCGGACCCGCGCGTCAGCCCGTGCAGGCCGCCTTCGCCGGAGGCTCCGTCCCGCAGGCTCCGCAGTGCCTGTTCCTCGCTCACCTTGCGGTCCTCGTTCATGACTGCGCCGCCTCCATCGCCACACGCAGCGCGGCAATGCCCCGCGATCCGTACGCCTTGACCGAACCGAGCGATATGCCGAGCGTCTCGGCGACCTGGACTTCCGTCATGTCCGCGAAGTAGCGCAGCACGAGGACCTCGCGCTGACGGCGCTGCAGACCGCGCATCGACTTGATGAGATCGTCCCGTTCCAGCAGGTCGTAGGCGCCTTCCTCGGCGCTCGCCATGTCCGGCATCGGCTTCGACAGCAGCTTGAGGCCGAGGATGCGGCGGCGCAGGGCGGAGCGCGAGAGGTTGACGACGGTCTGGCGCAGGTAGGCCAGCGTCTTCTCCCGGTCGCGGACCCGGCTGCGGGCCGAGTGGACCCGGATGAAGGCCTCCTGGACCACGTCCTCGCAGGAGGCGGTGTCGTCGAGGAGGAGCGCGGCGAGGCCGAGGAGCGAGCGGTAGTGGGCCTGGTAGGTCTCGGTGAGGTGGTCGACGGTGGTGCCCGCCACCACATCGGCCGTCCCGGTGCTCGCCGTGGCCTCCGCGCTATCGCGGGGCCCGGGCACGAGGCCGCCCAGGGTCGGTACGCCGGAGGGAAGGGCCGGGGCCGCGGGCGTCGCGGCCGGCGGGACGGGAACGATCACCTGGAATCCGCCGTGCGTACGGGAACGCAGGCGCGACGGGATGGTCCCGGTACGCACCGATATGACGGGGAAGTCCAGCAATGCTTCTGCCACGCCAGTTGGACACGCGTCCCCCCATCAGGGTTGTACGCGCGAGGCAGACTCATCGGCGTGGTTCCCATTGCCCTCATGCGTAGCCGCTCTCCCCGCCGGTCCCGTCGTACGACGGCGGCCGTCGGGCCATCACCTTGATCAAGGGATCACCGATGATCCTACAAAGCGAAAGAGCCGAACTCACCCGCGACGAGCTCCGCGGTGCGCGTGGCGTTCAACGCGGCGCCCTGGCGGAGATTGTCCGCGCACACGAAGAACTCCAGGGAAGCCGGGTCGTCGAGCGAGCGCCGCAGCCGTCCCACCCAGGCCGGATCCGTTCCCGCGGCGTCCGACGGGGTCGGGAACTCCCCCGTCTCCGGGTCGTCCACGACGACCACCCCGGGGGCGGCCTCCAGGACCTCCCGGGCGCGCACCGCGTCGACGGCGGCCGCGAAGCGGGCCCGTACAGTCAGCGAGTGCCCGGTCAGTACGGGCACCTGTACGCAGGTCACCGAGACCGGCAGCTCCGCCAGGTCCAGGATCCGCCGCGTCTGCGCCCGTACGGCCAGCTCGTGCGAGGACCAGCCGTCCTCGCGCAGCTCACCGGACCAGGGGACGACGTTGAGCGCGAGCGGGGCCGCGAAGGGACCGGTGTCCTCGCCCACGGCACGGCGCACGTCCCCGGGCTGCTCCCCCAGGGAGGTTCCGGCGACCAGCGACAGCTGACGGCGCAGCACCTCGGAGCCGGCCCGCCCGGCCGCGCTCGCGGCCTGGTACGAGGAGACGGCCAGCTCGGCCAGCCCGTACTCGGCGTGCAGCGCGCCCAGTGCCGCGATCATCGCGGCGGTCACGCAGTCGGGCCCCGCGACGATCCCGCGCGGCCGGACCCTGGCCGCGTGCCCGTTCACCTCGGGCACCACGAGCGGCACCTCGGGGTCTTCGCGGAAAGCCGCGGACTGGTCCACCACGACGGCACCGCGCGCGGTGACGGCGGGAGCCCACCGGGCCGAGACCTCGGCCGGGGTCAGGAAGAGCGCGATGTCCCCCCGCCCGAAGCCGTCGAAGGCGTCTTCGGTGAGGGCCAGCACCTCGGTCTCCTCGGCGCGGACGGCCAGCCGGCGGCCGGCCGAGCGCGAGGAGGCGATCAGGCGTATGTCGCCCCAGACGTCCGCCCGCTGGGACAGGATCCGGAGCACGACGGAGCCGACCGCTCCGGTCGCCCCGACCACGGCGAGTGCCGGAGCCGGGGTCGACCGGGCGCCGCCCGCGTTCAACGGCCTGTGCCTCCATAGACGACGGCTTCGTCGCTGTCGGAGTCGAGGCCGAAGGCCGTGTGCACGGCGCGGACGGCCTCGTTGACGTCGTCCTGGCGGGTCACGACCGAGATGCGGATCTCGGAGGTGGAGATCAGCTCGATGTTGACGCCCGCGTCGGACAGCGCCTGGAAGAACGAGGCGGTGACGCCCGGGTTCGTCTTCATGCCCGCGCCGACCAGGGAGATCTTGCCGATCTGGTCGTCGTAGCGCAGGGACTCGAAGCCGATGGTGGCCTTCGCCTTCTCCAGGGCGTCGATGGCCTTGTGACCCTCGGCCTTGGGGAGCGTGAAGGAGATGTCCGTCAGGCCCGTGGAGGCGGCGGACACGTTCTGCACGATCATGTCGATGTTGATCTCGGCGTCCGCGATGGCACGGAAGATCGCCGCGGCCTCGCCCGGCTTGTCCGGGACGCCGACGACCGTGATCTTGGCTTCGGAGACGTCGTGAGCGACTCCGGAGATGATGGCGTGCTCCACCTGCGCGTCCCCTTGCGGATTCTCGTTGCTGACCCAGGTGCCCGGCAGTCCCGAGAAGGACGAGCGGACGTGGATCGGGATGTTGTAGCGGCGCGCGTACTCGACGCAGCGGTGCAGCAGCACCTTGGAACCGGAGGCCGCGAGTTCCAGCATGTCCTCGGAGGAGATCCAGTCGATCTTCTTCGCCTTCTTCACGACGCGGGGGTCCGCGGTGAAGACGCCGTCGACGTCGGTGTAGATCTCGCAGACCTCGGCGTCCAGCGCCGCGGCGAGCGCGACGGCGGTCGTGTCCGAGCCGCCGCGGCCCAGGGTGGTGATGTCCTTGGAGTCCGCGGACACTCCCTGGAAACCGGCGACGATGGCGATGTTGCCCTCGTCCAGCGCGGTGCGGATACGGCCCGGCGTGACATCGATGATGCGCGCTTTGTTGTGGACCGAGTCGGTGATGACGCCTGCCTGGCTACCGGTGAACGACTGGGCCTCGTGGCCCAGGTTTTTGATCGCCATGGCCAGCAGGGCCATGGAGATCCGCTCTCCGGCGGTCAGCAGCATGTCGAATTCGCGTCCGGCAGGCATCGGGGACACCTGTTCCGCGAGATCGATCAGCTCGTCCGTCGTGTCGCCCATCGCGGAAACCACGACGACCACCTGGTGGCCGTTCTTCTTGGCATCCACGATCCGCTTGGCAACACGCTTGATGCCCTCGGCATCGGCTACGGAGGAGCCTCCGTACTTCTGCACGACAAGGCCCACGTGCGCTCCTCGCTCAGTCCGTCTCATTGCTGGTGCAGTCTAACGAGCGCCCGGGATCCGACCGCCTCGTACCACATCATGAGACGAAAGGATCAAAGAATGGGTTGCCCCGCCGGTGAGCTCATTTCCGGCGGTCACTTCCGGCCGGTCACTTCCGGCCGAGACCGCCGAGCTCCTGCGCCATGACCTGCCCTGCCTGCTCCGCGAGGTCGTCCTCGGCCAGGTCCTCGTCCGTGTCCAGCCCGTCCAGGGCCTCCAGCGGCTGGTCCAGCCGTACGTGCGCCACGAGCGACTGCAGGGCGCGCAGCGTGGCGGAGGCCGTCGGGCCCCAGTTGGTGAAGTACGAGAACTGCCACCACCACAGGGCTTCGGTGACCCGGCCCGCCTGGTAGTGGATGAGCCCGTGCCGCAGGTCGGCCACCACGTCGGCGAGGTCGTCGGAGATCCGGTGCGCGACCGGGGCCTTGCGCGGCTCGTAGGGGTCGAAGACCTCGGAGTAGACGTCGACCGGCTCCAGCATGAGGGCGAACCGCTCGCGCAGGTCGTCCACGTCCGGCTCCGGACCCAGGTCGGGCTCGTAGCGCTCGTCGGGCAGGACGTCCTGGTACGCGCCCAGCCGGCCGCCCGCCAGCAGCAGCTGGGACACCTCCAGGAGGAGGAAGGGCACCGCGCTGTCCGGGTCCTCGCCCTTGGCCACCTCGGTGACCGCGACGATGAAGGACTCGATCTGGTCCGAGATCTGGACGGCGAAATCGTCCGGATCCTGCCCCAGGGCGTGCAGCGTTGCGTCAGACATCGAGAAGTCGCCTTCCTTCAAAGGCCCGCCCGAGCGTGACCTCGTCCGCGTACTCCAGATCTCCCCCGACGGGGAGCCCGCTGGCCAGGCGGGTGACCTTCAGGCCCATGGGCTTGATCATGCGGGCGAGGTAGGTGGCGGTCGCCTCGCCCTCCAGGTTCGGGTCGGTCGCCAGGATCAGCTCGGTGACCTCTCCGTCCGCGAGCCGCGCCAGCAGCTCCCGGATGCGCAGGTCGTCCGGGCCGACGCCCTCGATCGGGCTGATCGCGCCGCCGAGGACGTGGTACCGGCCCCGGAACTCGCGGGTCCGCTCGATCGCGACGACGTCCTTCGACTCCTCGACCACACAGATGACCGACAGGTCGCGGCGCGGGTCGCGGCAGATGTTGCACCGCTCCTCCTGCGCCACGTTCCCGCACACCGCGCAGAACCGGACCTTGTCCTTGACCTCCAGCAGCGCGTGCGCGAGGCGGCGGACGTCGGTGGGCTCGGCCTGCAGGATGTGGAAGGCGATCCGCTGCGCGCTCTTGGGCCCGACGCCGGGCAGCCTGCCCAGTTCGTCGATCAGGTCCTGGACCACGCCTTCGTACAACGGACTGCCTGCTTTCGCTTCGGTGGAGAGAAGTGGGGAGCGGTGGGGGTGGGAAGGTGCCGGGGCTAGAAGGGGAGGCCGGGGATGCCGCTGCCGCCGCCCAGGCCCTGCGCCAGCGGGCCCAGCTTCTGCTGCTGCAGCGCCTGCGCATTCTCGTTGGCCGCCTGGACCGCCGCGACCACCAGGTCCGCGAGCGTCTCCGTGTCCTCGGGGTCCACTGCCTTCGGGTCGATCACCAGCGCGCGCAGTTCACCGGAACCGGTGACGGTCGCCTTCACCAGACCGCCGCCGGCCTGGCCCTCGACCTCGGCCTGGGCCAGCTCTTCCTGGGCCACGGCGAGGTCCTGCTGCATCTTCTGGGCCTGCTGGAGCAGCTGCTGCATGTTGGGCTGACCACCACCGGGAATCACAGGTCACTCACTCCGTAGCTTCGTCGCGTCGGCCCGGGCATCGGACCGCTCGGTCAAATCCGAGCCTACGTGCTCCCCGGGCGCCGCGCCCTACGCCGTGAGGACCAACTCTTTCGAGTGAGAGACGAGGCGTACGCGTACCTGCTGGGGCCCTCCTTGCGGGCGGAAATCCCGGGAATCGTCGCCCATCGCGCACCATTCGAAGGTAGGAAGAGCATGCGCACCATTGCGCACACGCGCACCACCACACGTCAGCGCAGGCAGAGGGAGTGCCGGGTGAGTCAGCCGGATATGCAGCCCGAGGGGCCACCCCGGGATCCCGCAGAGGACGGCGACCTTACCGGGCGGCCGTTCCCTCTCGGGGACTGGGGCGAGCCCGCCGAGCGGCTCGACGAGCTCTACCGGCGGGTCGAGGCCGACGCGCTGCGCACCGCCGAGTGGTACCTGTCCGACCGGGCGTGGAAGCGCCGGGGGGCCCGCGTCCTGCGGGCCGGGGCGGCCGTGGGCGCGGTCACGGGCGCCGCGATGCCGCTGCTGGAGCTGACCGGCTCGGCGCCCGGCGCGGCCTCGTACGGCTACCTCTCGCTCCTCCTGGCCGCGGCCTGCCTGGCCTGCGACCGGTTCTTCGGGCTGACCTCGGGCTGGATGCGGGACGTGGCGACCGCGCAGGCCGTGCAGCGGCGCCTGCAGACCCTGCAGTTCGACTGGGCCTCGGAGAACGTGCGCGAGGTCCTGGGCCCGACGGAGGGCACGGCGAGCGAGGCGGCGGAACGATGTCTCACCGTCCTGCGCCGCTTCTCGGAGGACGTGACGGAGCTGGTCCGCTCGGAGACCGCGGAGTGGATGGTCGAGTTCAGCTCGGGCCCCGCGCCGCTGGTGATGCAGTCCCTGGGCGCGAACGGAGCCCGCTCGGACGCGTACGTCCCCCCGGCCCGCTTCCCGCTCCCCCCGGGCACCCGCCCGAACATGCCCCGCCAAAGACCCCCGGAACAGCCCCGCTGACCACGGGCCCGCACCCGGCCCCGCCAAACCCGGCCCCGCCGGGGTTTGAGGCGATCCTCCAGCCCCGCCGGCGTTTGAGGAGCG
>NZ_JBSGXB010000165.1:12381-16821 GCF_053609185.1 Streptomyces sp. NPDC054956
CCGCCGGCCGGCGCCGCGCCCCCCGCGCGCCGCCCCTTGGGGCGCGGGGGGGTTGTTGGCGGGCCTCCCCCCCGCGGGGCGCCTCTGCCCGCCCCGGGGTCGGGGGCGGAGCCCCCGGGAACGGGCGAAGGGCGGGTAGGGGACGAGCCCCGCGCAGCGGCACCCGCACCCGCACCCGCCCGCCCACCCACCGAGCCGACACGCCGCTTCAGCTGAAGATGATCATCGAGCCCTGCCCGAGGCTACGGGTGGCCGCCGCGTGCAGCCCCAGCCACACGTGCCGCTCCCGAGCGAACGGACTGTCGTCGTAGGGAATCGGCCCCGCCGGCTCCTCCAGCGACGTGGGCCGCCCCGGAGGCGCCGGCGCCACGGGCGGATTCCCGGGGTCTATCCCGATCGCGGGAGCCACCACCGCCAACTCCCGCAGCAACCCCTGCGCGGACCCCAGCGGCCCGCCCCCGGCCAGCAGCTCCTCGTTGGCCAGCGGCACCGCGAAGTCCACGGGGACGTACGCCCCCGCGTGGTCGTAGTGCCACACCAGATGGGACTGCTGGGCCGTCGACTCGAACATCTCCAGCAGCTGCTCGTAGTCCCCGCCCAGCTCGTCCACCGGCGTCACCGGCAGTCCGCAGATCTGGAGCAGGTACGCCCGCCGCAGGAAGTGCAGGGCGTCGTAGTCGAAACCGGCCACCGGGGCGACGTCCCCCGAGAGCCCGGGCATGTACGCGAACACCGGCACGGACGGCAGTCCGGCCTCGCCCAGCGCCTTGTCGTACGAGGCGATCTCTTCCGCGAAGGGATTGTCGGGGCTGTGGCACAGCACGTCGACAAGGGGGACCAGCCACAGGTCACAGGCCACTCGGCCTCCGATCAGTCGTTGCCGCCGATCCGGCCAGCGTAGTGCGCCGGACACGCTCAGCGAAGGGGTGAGCAGAACCTCGCACCGTACCGGTAGGGACGGGGGTCGGGGCGGGGCCAAGGCGCCCGCGGTCCGGGGGCTACGGCGCCCCCGGTCCCACCCGCCAGACCCACGCGTCCAGCACCTTCTCCGGCGTCCGGCCCAGCAGCCCGCTGACCAGGTCCCGCAGCTGCGTGTCCCGCTCCTGGACGGGCAGGACGACCGCGCCCGCCTTCCAGTACTCCAGGTCCCGCCGGGCCTGCGCCCGCAGGGCCGGGGTGACCTCGGGCGGGGTCCCGCCGTAGCGGACGTCGCGCAGGAGGTTCGAGGTGTGCCTCGGGGTGGCCCCGTAGATCCCGATCCGGTCGGGTCCCCACGGGCCGTTGAAGTAGCCGCCGGCCAGCCGGAAGCCGAAGTCCGCCTCCACCTGCCAGTGCAGCGCGTCCGCCTGGCCCGGGTCCGGCAGCGGTACCGGAACGAGTGCCTCGCCGTCCTTGACGTAGTCCTTCCACGACCCGGAGGTGATGAAGGCGGGCACCGGCGCGCGTTCCCGTACGGTCAGCGGCAGCGGCAGGATCGGGATCAGCGCTGCCGCGGCACCGAGCAGGCCGATCGTGCGCAGCTCGCGCGTGCGCATCCGTACGATCCGGTCGAGCGCGAGGGCCAGCAGGATGCCGAGGACGGGGGCGCAGGCCATGGCCACGCGCCCCTCGATCACGGACTCGAAGAGCGGCAGCTCGATCATCAGCCGCCAGGGGCCCGCCAGCACGACCCCCGTGTGCGGTACGGGCACCCACGGCCCCAGCGACAGCAGCAGCGTCACGAAGCCGGTGATGGCCAGCGCCCGTACGGTCCTGATCCGCCACAGCCACACGCAGACGACGACGCCGAAGGCCAGCAGGGGCCAGCCGTAGAAGGCGTTCTGCTCGGTGGTGTTCAGGGAGAGGCGGCCGGCCGTCTCGGGGTCGCCGAAGAGCGAGCGGGAGGCGTACTCGATCAGGGCCCGCGGGCTGTTCCCGGCGTTGTCCCCGTGCAGGATCGCGTGATAGCTCTGCGGGCCGGAGAACTGCCAGAACAGCGGGACGACCACCAGCGGCAGGCAGACGCCGAGGGCGACGACCAGCCCGGCGCCCAGCGGCCGCGCGGCCGCCAGCGCACGGCGGCGGTCCACGGCCAGGTAGGCCAGGCAGAAGACCAGCATGGCGAGCGCGGCGATGAGCAGCGGCTCCTCGCCGATGAAGATCTGGTAGGTGGCGAAGAGCCCGAGCAGCACCCCGTCACGTGTGACGTTGCGACCCTCGCACAGGCGCAGGGCCCGGTCGATGATCAGCGGGATCATGAAGAGGACGACGAAGTTCGGGTGGCCGTTGGCGTGCGAGACCATCGGCGGCGCGAAGGCGGCGAGCGCCCCGCCCGCGGCGGCGGCCCAGCGGCTGCGCACGAAGCGGCGGCGGATCAGCCAGTACCAGGTCCAGGCGCTGGCGGCCATGCCGAGCGTGAGGACCAGGGCGAAGGTGACGGTCGCGCCAAAGAGCAGGGTGACGGGGATGAGCGGGACGTTCAGGCCGAGCATCGTGGCGTTGGCCATGAGGTTCACGCCGTCCGGCATGCCCTGGGCGTAGGTGAAGAGCGGGTTGCGCAGGTGGGTGATGTTGTCGGTGGTGACGCCGACGAACCACTCCCACTGGTTCTGGTCCTGGAGTGCGTCGGCGAGGTAGCTGCCGTCCAGGTCCGCCCACAGGCCCTGGAAGACGTAGAGGGAGAGGCCGAGGAAGACGGCGGCGACGGCGAGGCCGCCGGAGTTCAGGCGCAGCAGCTCCCCGACCGCGCGGAAGCGCTCGCCGGCGGTGCGACGGGCTCGCCGACGGCTACGGCTGCCGGAACCGTTGGTCCGTACGGTGCCTGCGGTGCGATCGGCGGCTGCGGTACCCCCGGCCCTCCCCACCGCGACCTCTGCCACGCGCCAGCCCCGGCTGCGGATCCAGCGCAGCACCTCGGCGTCGATGGCCGGTCCGTCGAGCGTGGAGGCGGCGAAGGCGGCGCGGGCGCGGTCACCGTCGAAGAGGGCGAATCCGCAGGTGTCGGCGCGGAATCCGGGTATCCCGGGGATGCCGATGGCGCGGACCAGGCGGTTTCCGGACCGTCCGAGGACGACGGCGGGGGCGGAGTCCGGGGCGGGGGCGTGGCCGGCGCCGGGGGCGGGGGCGTGGCCCGGGCCGGGGGCCCCGTCCAGGACGCGCTCCAGGCGGGCCAGCTCGTCGAGCGGAGTCGTGAGGCCGGCGTCGGTGATCAGCACCCGTCGGCCGGCCGAGGCGAGCACTCCGGCCCGCAGCGCGCTGCCCTTGCCGTGGTGTTCGCCGTCGGGGCGGACCAGCCGGATCCGGGGGTCTTCGGCGGCCGCCGCCAGGACGGCGCCGGCCGGGCCCGCGTCGACGACGACGAGCTCCCAGTCACCGGGCCCCGCGCCGAGCAGTTCGTCGAGCCGGCCGCGGGCGGTGGCGAGCGTCCCGCCGATGCGGTCGTCGCCGCCGACGGGGACGGGGATGACCACCGAGAGCCCGACGGCGCCGAGCCAGGGCGTGTTCGCGCCTGAGCTCGTGCTCGTGCTCGCGCTCGCTTCCGCGCCGTTCTCCGCGGTCACGGGCCGGCCGCCTTGGGCCCCAGGCCGGCGGCCCAGTCCAGACCGTGCTGGTTGTACGCGTGCACGAGGCGGCGTACCTCCTCGGCATCCGCGCGGGTCACCGCGTCGATCAGTTCGTTGTGGCCCGACCACAGATCGGTGCGCAGGTGCGGCTCGGCCTTCAGGTAGGGCACCGCGAAGACCCAGCATTGCACGCGGAGCCGGTGCAGGAACTCGGAGATGTAGGTGTTGCCGACCAGCCCGCTCAGCTCCTTCCAGAAGCGCAGGTCGTAGCCGATCAGCACTTCGAGCGAGCCGTTCAGCGCCGCCCGCCGCGCCTCTTCCGCCCTGCGTCGCACCGAGACCAGCCGCTCACCGGTGCCCGGAGCGGTGCCGCGTTCCACGAGTTGGCGGAAGATGCCTTCCACGATCAGCGTACGAGCCTCGATCATGCCCCGGAAATCATCCACGGTGAAGACGCGGACGCGGAAGCCGCGGTGCTGGACGGAGTCGAGCAGGCCTTGTCCGGCGAGGTCGACCAGGGCCTCCCGGACGGGGGTCGCGGAGACCTCGTACTGCTCGGCGATCTGCTTGACGGTGAACTCCCTGCCCGGCGGCAGGCGTCCCGCGAGCACCTCGTCGCGCAGCGCGTCCGCGATCTGCCGGCGAAGTGTGTTGCGGTTGACAGCGCCGCTGCCTGACATAGGGGTCCGTCTCCATCCGTGGGCTTCGGACACCTTAGGCCAGTCAGTGCGGCCGAAACCGATCGGTTGGTGGCCGCTATGTGGATTTACCGCCCGTTATGCGGACGGTGCAGCGGTCTTTTCTTGATCACTTCCACCTCGCCGGGGGCGACGTCCAGTGCACCTGGCGGCGTACGAACGCCCGCGGCCCCGCGCGGGCCCCTTGCGGGGCGTACGCG
>NZ_JBSGXB010000166.1:0-16807 GCF_053609185.1 Streptomyces sp. NPDC054956
CTCAGAGACAGGGGAACGGTGGAAGGGCGGGTAGGGACACGCCCCGCAGGGCCGCACCGCCGCACGCCGGCCCGCGCGGACGGGCGTGGCGGTGCGCCCGGACCGGGCACCGCCGGACGGAGTCCGGCGTAGCGGCGGGAAGCCGGGGAGGCCCCTCGGGGCCGAGCCGTGCGAGGGACGCGTTAAGAAGGAGTAGGTGCCGCGTGGCGGCGGGCGCGGAGGGCCAGGCTCAGGGAGAGGACCGTTTCGGGGTCGTCCAGGTCCGCGCCCAGGAGTTCCGAGATGCGGGCCAGGCGGTTGTACAGCGTCTGGCGGTTCAGGTGGAGCTCGCGGGCGGTCTCCGCCTTGCGGCCCGCGTGGGCCAGGTACGTCTCCAGCGTCGGGAGGAGGGGCGGGCGCGAGACCGTGTCGTGGACCCGCAGCGGACCGATCGCGCGGTCCACGAAGGCCGCCAGGTCCGGGTGTTCGCGCAGCCGCCACAGGAGGAGGTCGATGTCCAGGCGCCGGGCGTCGTACCAGGGCCGCGCGGGAAGCCCGTGCGCCGCCGTGGCCGTCTCCGCCGCGTGCCGCAGGCCCGCCGAGGCCGCCGCCCAGCTGCCGCAGACGCCGACGACCACCGCCGGCGGAGCCCCCGCCCGGTCCAGGCCGGCCCGCTCGACGCCGGCCCGCAGCGCCGCCGCCACCCGGTCCGCCACCGTCGTGCGTTCGGCGTCGGAGCGCAGGGAGATGAGGAGGGGGACCCGGCCCTCGACCGGGCGGACGCCGAGGAGGACGGGGACGCCGACCGAGGAGAGTTCCTCCTGGACCGCCCGGGCCAGGACGGCCCAGTTCCCCGAGGGGCCCAGCTCCGAGGAGAGGCGCATCACCACGGGCAGGAGCGGGCCGGTCCCCGGCTTGAAGCCCAGTACGCGGGCCTGGGCGGGGGCGTCCTCGGCCGAGATGCGGCCCTCCGCCAGGTCCGTGAGGAAGTCGCCGCGGCCGCGCGCCGCCAGCTCGTCCTCCTGCCGGGCCTGCATCAGCACGACGGCCAGTACGCCCGCCGTCCGCTCCGCCGCCATCCGGTGCACGGGCAGCAGCGGGGAGGACACGCCCAGCAGGACCAGCCGGGCGCGGACCGACCCCGTTCCGTGGCCGCCACCGGGTACGTCGACCACCACGGCGTTGCCGGACGGTTCGGCCGGGCGCTGGCCCCGCAGGCCCTCCCACACCTGGAGCGGATCGGCCGCGGCCTCCCCGGCCGCCGGACCGGCCGCGTACAGCAACTGCCCGTCGGGGGTCTCCAGGAAGACCGGGTTCGAGGTGAAGTCGGCCAGGATGTGCAGGACTTGGGGGATCCCGCCGCCGCCCAGGAGGGCCTCCGTACATCGCCGGTGGACTTCCTCGGCCCGCTGGAGCAGGGCGTAGTGATGGTTGACGATCTCGGTGTGGACCTCCTCCGTGACGGTCACGAAGGGGACTTCCCGGTGGAGCTGGACCAGCGGCAGGCCGGCCGCCCGCGCCGTCTCCACCAGCGTCGCCGGGAGCCGGGTGAAGCGCGGCCCCAGTTCGACGACCAGCGCGGCGATGCCCCGGTCCGCGAGGCGGCGTACGAAGGCGCGCTGCTCGGCGGGACGGGTGCCGAGGCCCAGGCCCGTGGTCAGCAGCAGCTCGCCGCCCTTCAGCAGGGACGCGATGTTGGGGACCTCGCCCGCGTGCACCCAGCGCACGGTCCGGCCCAGCCGGTCGGCGCAGGCCACCACCTCCGGCAGCCCGCTGCGCAGTCCCGGCAGCTCCAGTGCCCGCTGAACCGTGATCCCGCCCTGGTTGTCCATATCGGGACGGTACCGGCAGCCCTGTTCCCGGCACATCACCGGGCGGTTACGACGTCCGATGTGTCCCCGTCCGGCCCGACAACTCGTCGGCCGCGCAAGGCGATTATCGGACTGCATGCCGATTGTGGCGTGCGTCACGCGAGGAGAGAGTGGCGCCCTCACGACAGGAACGAGGAGCCATGAGCGCAGACATGAGCCGGGGCACGAGCGGGGATACGGCTGGCACCACTTCAGGGGCCTCGGGAGCCCCCGGGGTCCAGCGGCTCAAAGCCAATTCGGTGGGTCTGGTCGGCGTCGTGTTCATGGCGGTCGCCACCGCCGCTCCGATCACCGCCATGACCGGGAACCTGCCCATCGCCGTCGGCTTCGGCAACGGCGTCGGGGCCCCGGCCGGCTACCTTTTCGCGACCGTCGTCCTCACCGTCTTCGCCGTCGGCTACGTGGCCATGGCCAAGCGGATCACCGCGGCGGGCGCCTTCTACGGGTACATCTCGCACGGCCTCGGCCGGATCGCCGGCATGGCCTCCGGCATGCTCGCGGTCCTCGCGTACATCGTTTTCGAGGCCTCGATCGTCGGCGTCTTCTCCTACTTCACCAAGACCACCGTCCACGACCAGCTCGGCATTGACCTGCCCTGGATCGTCTACGCGGCCGGCATGATCGCGATCACCGCGGTCCTCGCCCACTTCGACATCAACCTCACGGCGAAGGCGCTGGGCGTGATGCTCGTCGCCGAGATCGCCGTCCTCTTCGCCGTGGCCACCGCCGTACTGATCGCGGGCGGCGGCCCCGACGGCATCCCGGTCGAACCCGTCAACCCGAAGAACGCCTTCACCGGGGCCTCCGCCGGGCTCGGCCTCTTCTTCGCCTTCTGGTCCTGGGTCGGCTTCGAGTCCACCGCCATGTACGGGGAGGAGTCCCGCGACCCGAAGCGGGTCATCCCCAAGGCGACCCTGATCTCCGTCGTGGGCGTCGGACTCTTCTACATCTACGTCTCCTGGATGACCATCGCCGGCAACGGCCTCGCCAAGTCCGTGGAGCTCTCCGCCTCCACCAACCCGCTCGACCTCTTCTTCGCCCCCACCCAGACCTTCATCGGCGCCTGGGCCGTCGACGCCTTCCAGTGGCTGCTGCTCACCGGCTCCTTCGCCTGCGGCATGGCCTTCCACCAGTGCGCCGCCCGCTACCTCTACGCCATCGGCCGCGAGGGCTTCCTCCACCCCGCCCTCGGCCGTACGCACGCCAAGCACGGTTCCCCGTACATCTCGTCCATGGTGCAGACGGCCATCGCCACCGGCCTGGTCGCGCTGTTCTGGCTGACCGGGCAGGACCCGTACATCCACCTGTACACGCTGCTCGCGATCCTCGGCACGATGGCGATCCTCATCGTGCAGACCCTGTGCTCCTTCGCGGTGATCGGCTACTTCCGCAAGAACCACCCCGAGGACCGGCACTGGTTCCGCACCTTCACGGCCCCGCTGCTGGGCGGTGTGGCCATGGCCGGCGTGGTCGTCCTGCTGCTGGTCAACATGAAGACGGCCGCCGGGCTCGCCGCCGACTCGTTCTTCTTCACGCTGATCCCGTGGATCGTCGGCACCGTGTTCTTCGGCGGGCTGGGACTCGGCCTGTGGCTGAAGTTCAAGGCCCCCGCGCGGTACGAGATCATCGGCCGCGTCGTTCTCGAGGACGCCGCCGAGCGCACCGAAGAGCCCGCCCACTCCGCCGCGAACGTCTGAGAAGGAGCCACCGCCATGGCACGTACGCCCCTGATGCACGCGCTCCGTCAGCTCGCCGCCGAACACGCCGCCGCCCGCCGGCTCGGGCTGCCCGTCGCCGAGGTCCGCGGCTCCACCCGCCGCCAGCTCCTCGGCCGGGCGGCCGCCCTCGGCCTCGGCACCGCCGTCGCCTCCGCCATGGGCGCCGCCGCGAGCGCCCACGCCGTGGAGGCCACCCCCGACAAGAAGCCCGTGAGCCCCGCCCGCGTCGCCATCGTCGGCGCCGGCATCTCGGGGCTGACCGCCGCCCTCACCCTCAAGGACGCGGGCGTCCCCTTCACGCTCTACGAGGCCAACCCGACCCGCGTCGGCGGCCGGATGTGGAGCCAGCGCTCCCTGTGGGCGTACGGGCAGACCTCCGAGATCGGCGGCGAGCTGATCGACACCAGCCACAAGAAGATCCTGGAGCTGTGCCGACGCTTCAACCTGCAGACCGAGGACTTCCTCGGCGGCGGGCCCAACGGTGCCGAGGAAGTCCTTTGGTTCAACGGGACCTACTACCCGCGCCACCAGGCCGACGAGGACTTCAACGCGGTCTACCAGGCGCTGCGCCGCGACCTCCAGGACGCCGGCGAGGTCTCCTGGAACTCCTCGACCCCGGCCGGCACCGCCCTCGACAACATGACCCTGTACCAGTGGATCGAGACCCGGATCCCCGGCGGTCACGGCTCGCAGCTCGGCCGCTTCATCGACGTGGCCTACAACGTCGAGTACGGGGCCGACACCGATCAGCAGTCCGCCCTCGCGCTGGTCCTGCTGATGGGCTACCAGCCCAACCCGGGCAACTTCAACGTCTGGGGCCTGTCCAACGAGCGCTACCACATCACCGGCGGCAACGATCAGCTGCCGAACGCCATCGCGGCCGCCCTGCCCGCCGGTTCGCTCGTCATGGGCCGCGAGCTCGTCGCCGTGCGCGTCGCCGCCGACGGCACCCAGACGCTGACCTTCAACGACGCCGGCGCCACCCGGACGGTCGTCGCCGACCACACCATCCTGTGCCTGCCGCTGCCGATCCTCCAGCGGATCGACCTCAGCGGCGCCGGCTTCGACCCGCTGATGAAGAACCTGCTGCGCGACGCCCGCATGGGCTACTGCACCAAGCTCAACATGCAGTTCACCAGCCGCCCCTGGCGCGGCACCGGCCCCTGGCCGGGGGTCTCCGCGGGCGACTGCTTCACCGACAGCGACGTCCAGCAGACCTGGGACACGACGAAGGTCCAGCCGGGCAACGGGGGCATCCTGCTCCAGTACGGCGGCGGCAGCCTGGCCGGCTCGCTCACCCCGGGGACCCCCTTCGCCACCGACTCCGACCCCTACGTACGCACCCTCGCGGGCCGGATGCTCACCGGCATCGACGCGTTCTTCCCCGGCACCAAGGCGGCCTGGAACGGGCGGGCGCAGCTGTCGGCCTGGCACCGCAACCCGTACTCGCTCGGCGCGTACTCGTACTGGCCGACCGGCTACCTGCACAAGTACGCCAAGTACGAGGGCACCGCGCAGGGCCGGATCCACATCGGCGGCGAGCACTGCAGCTACGACTTCCAGGGGTTCATGGAAGGCGGGGCCACCGAGGGCGAGCGGGCGGCGAAGGAGGTGATCACCGCCCTCACCTGACCCGCCCGCCCTCGTCCGAGAGGGTCAAGCGGGCTCGATGTTGTGGTTGAAGCGGAAGACGTTGTCCGGGTCGTACTCCCGCTTCAACGCGCCCAGCCGCCGCATGTTGTCGGGTCCGAGGCCGGCGACCACCCGGTCGCCGCCCTCGTCCCCGGTGAAGTTGAGGTAGACCGCGCCGGTGGCCCAGGGCTGGACGTCGGCGCGGACGTCCTTGACCCACTGGCGGCACCGGTCGTCGTCGGCGGGGTCCTCCCAGGCGCCGTACGGGTGCACCGCCCAGGGCGCGTCGCGGAAGGGCACGGGGTAGTCGGCCGGGCCCTCGGCGATCGCGCCGCCCTGCGGCCACACGACGTGCTGGGTTCCGCTCGGCACCGGCATGGAGTCCGCGCGGGCGCAGAACACGTCCACGAACTCGTCGGGCACGCCCGTCAGGTACTCCGCCGACCAGTAGTTCCGCAGGCCCGGGGGGTCGTCGAGCATGCACTGGAGGTCCGCGTAGGGGATGGCCGTCACCATCTCCACCTCGTGCGGGATCGCCAGCAGCGGTGCCGTCAGGGCGCGCAGCTCCTCCTCGGGTCCCGCGTACGTGACGAGCGCGCCGGCCAGCAGGACGCCGACCAGGTGCGGCGGGATGAACTCCTCGGGCGGACCGGTCAGGTAGATGGCGCCGCCGCCGGCTTCGCGCGGCGCGGACTCCATGACGTCCCGGTACGTGCGGACCACCTCGGGCCCGCGCTCCGGCAGGTACAGCAGGAAGGCCATGGACATGGCCGGGAGCTCGTGCAGCCGCAGGGTCAGGGAGGTCGCGATGCCGAAGTTCCCGCCGCCTCCGTGCAGCCCCCAGAACAGCTCCGGGCGGTCCTGCGCGGTCGCCGTCACCATCTCGCCGTCGGCCGTGACCAGTTCCACGCCGAGCAGGTTGTCCACCGCCAGGCCGAACTTCCGGTCCAGCCACCCGGTGCCGCCGCCCAGTACGAACCCGCCGACCCCGGTGGTGGAGACGCGGCCGCCGGTGGTCGCCAGCCCGTAGGGCTCGCAGGCCCGGTCCAGGTGGCTCATGGTGGCGCCGCCCTCGACCGTGACGGCCGAGGCCCCGGGATGGACGGTCACCGCGTGCATCCGGCGCAGGTCCACGACCAGGCCCCCGTCGTTGAGCGACATCCCGGCGACGCTGTGGCCGCCGCCGCGCACCGCGATGGGCAGGTCGAGCCGCCGTCCGAAACGAACGGCGGTGACCACGTCCACCGGGCTGTCGCACTGCGCGATGACGGCCGGCCTGCGGTCGATCATCCCGTTGTAGATCGTGCGGGCCTCGTCGTACCCCGGATCGTCCGGGGTGAAGACGGATCCGGCCAGATCCTCGCGGAGCTCGGCGAGGGCCGTGCCGGCCTTTGAGAGGGGAGCCATGGCCACCCCCCCTTCCGCAGAAGGGCATGGGACCCCTTCAGCGTAGGCGGGCACGATCCACCGTGCGCGTCGGCCGCCGTCGTGCGCGTCGGCGGCCGTGCGCGTCAGCCCCCGTACGCCCCGCTGGCCGTCAGCCGCAGGGCCGTGTCGATCAGGGGGACGTGGCTGAAGGCCTGCGGGAAGTTGCCGACCTGCCGCTGGAGCTTGGGATCCCATTCCTCCGCCAGGAGCCCCAGGTCGTTGCGGAGCGAGAGCAGCTTCTCGAAGAGGCGGCGGGCCTCGTCGACGCGGCCGATCATCGCCAGGTCGTCGGCCATCCAGAACGAGCACGCGAGGAAGGCCCCCTCGTCGCCCTCCAGGCCGTCCACGCCCGCCTCCTCGCCCGCCGTCGGATAGCGCAGGATGAAGCCGTCCGGGGTCGACAGCTCGCGCTGGATCGCCTCGATCGTGCCGATCACCCGCTTGTCGTCCGGCGGCAGGAAGCCCATCTGCGGAATCAGCAGCAGGGAGGCGTCCAGCTCCTTCGACCCGTAGGACTGCGTGAAGGTGTTGCGCTCCTTGTCGTACCCCTTCTCGCAGACGTCCTGGTGGATCTCGTCGCGCAGCTCCCGCCAGCGCTCCAGCGGCCCGTCCGCGTCACCGCTCTCGATCAGCTTGATCGTGCGGTCCACCGCCACCCAGGCCATCACCTTGGAGTGGACGAAGTGCCGGCGCGGGCCGCGGACCTCCCAGATGCCCTCGTCGGGCTGGTCCCAGTGGGTCTCCAGGTAGCGGATGAGTTTGAGCTGGAGCAGCGACGCGTAGTCGTTGCGGGCCAGGCCCGTCATGTGGCCCAGGTGCAGGGCCTCGGTGACCTCGCCGTACACGTCGAGCTGCAGCTGGCCCGCCGCGCCGTTGCCGACCCGGACCGGGCTCGAGTTCTCGTACCCCGGGAGCCAGTCCAGCTCGGTCTCGCCGAGCTCGCGCTCGCCCGCGATCCCGTACATGATCTGCAGGTTCTCCGGGTCGCCGGCGACCGCGCGCAGCAGCCAGTCCCGCCACGCGGAGGCCTCGTCGCGGTAGCCGGTGCGCAGCAGCGAGGAGAGGGTGATGGCGGCGTCGCGCAGCCACGTGTAGCGGTAGTCCCAGTTGCGGACGCCGCCGATCTCCTCCGGCAGGGAGGTGGTCGGCGCGGCGACGATCCCGCCCGTGGGGGCGTACGTGAGCGCCTTGAGGGTGATCAGCGAGCGGATCACCGCCTCCCGGTAGGGGCCGTGGTACGTGCACTGCTCGACCCAGCCGCGCCAGAACTCGGTGGTGGAGGCCAGCGCCGCCTCGGCGTCGGGGGTCTCCGGAGCGCCCCGGTGCGAGGGCTGCCAGCTGATGCTGAAGGTCATCCGGTCGCCGGGCCCGACGGTGAAGTCCGAGTACGTCGTCAGGTCCTTGCCGTACGTCTGCGCCTCGCTGTCCAGCCAGACCGAGTCCGGGCCGGCCACGGCCACCGTGCGGCCGTCGACCTTGTGGACCCAGGGCACGACGCGCCCGTAGCTGAAACGCATGCGCAGGGCCGAGCGCATCTTGACGCGCCCGCTGACCCCTTCCACGATGCGGATGAGCTGCGGTGCGTGGTCCTCGCGGGGAGGCATGAAGTCGATGACGCGGACGGTGCCGCGCGGGGTGTCCCATTCCGACTCCAGCACCAGCGAGTCACCGCGATAGCGGCGCCGGGTGGCGCGCGGGGCTTCCGTGCCCGCCGGAAATGCCGGGCCCACCCGCCAGAAGCCGTGATCTTCGGTACCGAGGATGCTCGCGAACACGGCATGGGAGTCGAAACGAGGCAGACACAACCAGTCCACCGCCCCGTCCCGGCAGACCAACGCCGCCGTCTGCATGTCCCCGATCAGTGCGTAATCCTCGATGCGCCCTGACACGTTGCATCTCCAGTCCGAACGGCCACGTCCGCCCCGAAGGGCGCTTGCATTGCGCGGTTGCGCGTTCACCCGTGGGTGGGGATCACGCGTCGAGCCCATGATTCCGCATACGACTCGGGTAGGCCGGATGACGGACTGCCCGGATGCTGAATTCGCAATATCCGAGCAGGATATGTCGGCACCCTAGTGAGCTCCCCAAGCCCGCGAAGAATGTGACTCGACCAAACGGGTGAGCAGGCGATACGTCGCCGTCACACTCGGGCGCGCACGGTCGCGGGGCGTGGCCGGAGGCGGACCGGCCCCGGCGCTGATAGGCTGGTATCCCGTGGACCGGTGGTCTGCCTGTGCGAATCAGGAGCCCCGAAACCGCAGCTTCGGCGCCCCCTGAGACCCTTCCGGATCGACGGAGGCCGGCGCCGGACGCACCTCACCTCGCGACCACGGGAGCCCCCTCTTGGCGATGCCGCCCAAATCCATGACGACCAAGCACATCTTCGTCACCGGGGGTGTCGCTTCCTCCCTCGGCAAGGGCCTGACGGCCTCCAGCCTGGGTGCGCTGCTGAAGGCGCGCGGTCTTCGGGTCACGATGCAGAAGCTCGACCCGTACCTCAACGTCGACCCGGGCACGATGAACCCGTTCCAGCACGGCGAGGTGTTCGTCACCAACGACGGCGCCGAGACCGACCTGGACATCGGCCACTACGAGCGCTTCCTCGACGTCGACCTCGACGGATCGGCCAACGTCACCACCGGCCAGGTCTACTCACAGGTCATCGCCAAGGAGCGGCGCGGCGAGTACCTCGGTGACACCGTGCAGGTCATCCCGCACATCACCAACGAGATCAAGCACCGCATCCGCCGCATGGCGACCGACGACGTCGACGTGGTCATCACCGAGGTCGGCGGCACCGTCGGCGACATCGAGTCGCTGCCGTTCCTGGAGACCGTCCGCCAGGTCCGCCACGAGGTCGGCCGCGACAACGTCTTCGTCGTGCACATCTCGCTGCTGCCCTACATCGGCCCCTCCGGCGAGCTCAAGACGAAGCCGACCCAGCACTCGGTCGCGGCGCTGCGCAACATCGGCATCCAGCCCGACGCCATCGTGCTGCGCGCCGACCGCGAGGTCCCGACCTCGATCAAGCGCAAGATCTCGCTGATGTGCGACGTCGACGAGGCCGCGGTGGTCGCCGCGATCGACGCCAAGTCGATCTACGACATCCCCAAGGTGCTGCACACCGAGGGCCTGGACGCCTACGTCGTGCGCAAGCTCGACCTGCCGTTCCGCGACGTGGACTGGAGGGTCTGGGAGGACCTGCTGGACCGCGTCCACAACCCCGACCACGAGGTCAAGGTCGCGCTCGTCGGCAAGTACATCGACCTGCCGGACGCGTACCTGTCCGTGACCGAGGCGCTGCGCGCCGGCGGTTTCGCCAACAAGGCCCGCGTGCAGATCAAGTGGGTCACCTCCGACGACTGCAAGACCCCGGCGGGCGCCGCCGCGCAGCTGGCCGACGTGGACGCGATCTGCGTGCCCGGCGGCTTCGGCGACCGCGGTGTCAACGGCAAGGTCGGCGCGATCACCTACGCCCGCGAGAACAAGATCCCGCTGCTCGGCCTGTGCCTGGGCCTGCAGTGCGTGGTCATCGAGGCCGCGCGCAACCTGGCGGGCATCGAGGACGCGAACTCCACCGAGTTCGACGCCTCCACCCCGAACCCGGTGATCTCCACGATGGAGGAGCAGCTGGCCTTCGTCGAGGGCGCGGGCGACCTGGGCGGCACCATGCGCCTGGGCATGTACCCGGCGAAGCTCGCCGAGGGCTCCATCGTGCGCGAGGTCTACGGCGACCAGGCGTACGTGGACGAGCGCCACCGCCACCGCTACGAGGTCAACAACGCCTACCGCTCCGAGCTGGAGAAGAAGGCGGGCCTCGTGTTCTCCGGCACCTCCCCGGACAACAAGCTGGTCGAGTACGTCGAGTACCCGCGCGAGGTGCACCCCTACCTGGTGGCCACCCAGGCCCACCCGGAGCTGCGCTCGCGTCCGACGCGCCCGCACCCGCTGTTCGCGGGCCTGGTCAAGGCCGCGGTGGAGCGGCAGCAGGCGGCGAAGTAGTCGTACGCGTTCGGCACCGCCGACCGCATAACGTAGACGGCCGGGGCACGCATCGTGCCCCGGCCGTCGCGTTTCTGGGGAAGGTACGGGCCATGGCCATGGGAAACGACATCGAGGACACGCCGGAGTCATGGGAGGTCGTCGCCTCCCGGACCCCGTTCGAGGGCGCGAAGACGTCCGTCAAGTCCGACCAGGTACGGATGCCCGACAGGTCGGTCGTGCGCCGCGACTACCAGGCGCACCCGGGGTCGGTGTGCGTACTCGCACTCGACGCGGAGCAGCGGGTGGTCGTCCTGAAGCAGTTCCGGCACCCGGTGCGCCACCGACTGTGGGAGCTGCCGGCGGGGCTGCTGGACGTACCGGGGGAGAACCCGCTGCACGCGGCCCAGCGGGAGCTGTACGAGGAGGCGCACGTCAAGGCCGAGGACTGGCGGGTGCTGGCCGACTTCTTCACCTCGCCCGGCGGCTCCGACGAGGCGGTACGGATCTTCCTGGCGCGGGACCTGTCGGAGGCCGAGGGGGAGCGGTACGAGGTCTCCGAGGAGGAGGCGGACATGGAGATCGCCCGGGTTCCGCTCGCCGACCTGGTGCGCGGCATCCTGGCGGGGCGGCTGGGCAACCCGGGGCTGGTGACGGGCGTGCTGGCGCTGTCCGCCGCGCTGGCGGGTGACGGCCTCGACGCGCTGCGCCCGGCGCTGGCCCCGTGGCCGGCCCGCCCCTACGAGGCGTAGCTCCGCGGGGCCGGACTCCCGCACCCCGCTCGAAAAGCGCTACAAGCTGCCCATCCGCTGATCCGATCGGGCGATTTGTCCGCCACGCTCCACCCTGCTCGTCGCTCTGCGTGAACTACGCTCGCAATCCGAAGGCAGCGAGAGGAGCGGATCCGTGGCGGATTTCGTCGGGCGGCGGCGTGAGCTCAAGGAGCTGCGCGAGGACATCGCGCGGACCGGGCTCGACACGCTCTCCGGTCGCAAGGCCAAGTCGCCGCGCGCCCGCGTCCTGCTCGTCGCCGGGCGGCCGGGATCCGGCCGCACGGCCCTCGCCGAAGCGCTGGTCCGCGAGATCGCCGGGGAGTACCCCGACGGAGTGCTGCGGGTCCGGCTCACCTCGCCCACCGGCGAGGCCGTAGCCACCGAGCGGGCCGTGCGCACCCTCCTGGAGGGACTCGGACTGCCCACTCCGCCCGGCGCCGGCGAGGACGACCTCAGCTCCGCCCTGCGCGAGGCCCTGGCCGGGCGGCGGGCCGTCCTGCTCGTCGACGACGCCGCCGATCCCCACCAGGTCGACGCCCTGTTGCCCGACACCCCCGAATGCCTGGTCGTCGTCACCGCCGAGGGCCCCCTCACCGGGATTCCGGATGTCCGCCCCTGCACCCTCGGCGGACTCGACACCCCCTCGGCCGTCCGCATGCTGGTCCAGCGCATCGGCGACATCCGCGTGGCCAACGACCCCCGCGCCGCCGAAGCCCTCGCCGAGGAGTGCGGCGGCCAGCCCGCCGCACTGAGCCTGGCGGGCGGCTGGCTCGCGGCCCGGCCCAAGGCGTCCGTCGCCGACGTGGCCAAACAGCTCCACGACATGCCCGCCGGCACCAGCGGCCCCCTCGCGCGCACCTTCAGGCTCGTCTACGAGTCCCTCCCGCAGCCCGCGCAGCGGACCCTGCGGCTGCTTCCGCTTGCTCCCGCCGGGCTCGTCGACTCGCACACCGCCTCCGCGCTCGCCGGCTGCTCCGTGGCCGCCGCTCAGTCGCTCCTGGAGGACTTCGCCGCGCTGGGCCTGCTGCGCGGCGCCCCTGACGGGCTCTTCCTGCTCCCCGGCTGCCTCACGCCCCTGCTCCAGGCCCTGCTGGAGGCCAAGGAGCGCCCGGCCGAGGTCCAGCTGGCGCGGGCCCGGATGCTGGAGCGCTCCGTACGGCTGCTGGTCTCCTGCCGGGCCATGGCCGAGGAGGACGAGGACGGCCCCGTCGGCGGCCCGGAGAAGCTGGACGGGGTGCCGCGCGCCATGCGCTTCGCCGACCGGCGGGCCGCCGCGACCTGGCTGGACACCCGGCTGCCCGCGCTGTCCGCCGCGGCCACCCTGGCCGTCGCCGACGGGGAGCTCGACACCCTGGCCCGCCGCTTCGTCGCGGCCCTGGCGCGGGCCCTGTCCGACCACCGGGGCACCGCCGGGGCCGCCCCCGAGCTGTACGGGCTGCACCGGCTCGTCCTGGACGTGGCCGAGCGGCGCGATCTGCACCGGGAACAGGCCGCCGCGCTGCTGAACCTGGCCGATCTGGACGCCGAGACTGGCCGCACCCGGGAGGCTCTGGAGCGCTACCGGGCCGCGCTGGACGCCGGAAGAGCGGCGAACGATCCGTACGCGGCGGGCCGCGCGATGGAATCCGTAGGCGGTGCGTACCAGGAGCTGGCCGACTGGCACCGGGCCTCCGACTGGTTCGGCCGGGCCCTGTCCCACGCCCTCGCGCGCGGGGAGCGCGGGGACGAGGCGCGGCTGTACGGGCGGCTCGGGAACGTGCACACCTACGCCGGCCGGTACGGGGACGCGCTGCGGAGCTGGCGGGCGGCCTCGGCCGGCTACCGCCGACTGGCCGATGTCCCGGGCCAGGCAAAGGCGTTGAGCGAGATGGCGCGGATCCAGGAGTACGCGGGCCGGCCGGAGGAATCGCTGCACACCTGCCGGGAGGCGGTGGAGATCGCGCGCAAGGCCGGGGACCTGCGGCTTCAGGCGGCGCTGCAGGTGCGCCTGGCCGACACCCTCGACCGGCTGGGCGACCCCGCGGCCGCCAGGCTGCACAGGTCCGCGGCCGACAGATTGCTGGGAGATGACCCCGCAGCCTGCGAAATCCGTAGTGGTTCCGACTGAGATTATTGGTTTGCAAGGCTAGACAGCAGCTCGTCCTTCATTAGACTGGGTTCACCCAGGCAGCTCCTGGGGCATCCCGTTGCGTGTTCTTGTAAACGGGTTTGTATGGAAGTACCCCGAAACATCCCCTGAGCCAAGGACCGTGAGCCACGATGAAGGTCGGCATCCCCCGCGAGGTCAAGAACAACGAGTTCCGGGTCGCCATCACGCCCGCCGGCGTGCATGAGCTGGTCCGCAACGGCCACCAGGTCTTCATCGAGCAGAACGCCGGTGTGGGTTCCTCGATCACGGACGCCGAGTACGTCTCCGCCGGTGCCGAGATCCTCGGTACCGCCGACGAGGTCTGGGCCACCGCTGACCTGCTGCTGAAGGTCAAGGAGCCCATCGCGGAGGAGTACCACCGCCTCCGCAAGGACCAGACCCTCTTCACCTACCTGCACCTCGCGGCCTCCCGCGAGTGCACGGACGCCCTGCTGGAGTCCGGCACCACTGCCATCGCGTACGAGACGGTCGAGCTCGCCAACCGCGCGCTCCCGCTGCTCGCCCCGATGTCCGAGGTCGCGGGCCGTCTGGCCCCGCAGGTCGGCGCCTACCACCTGATGCGTTCGGTCGGCGGCCGCGGCGTCCTCCCCGGCGGCGTCCCCGGCACCCACGCCGGTGAGTGCGTCGTCATCGGTGGCGGCGTCTCCGGCTGGAACGCCGTGCAGATCGCCGTCGGCATGGGCTTCCACGTGACCCTGCTGGACCGCGACATCAACAAGCTCCGCGAGGCCGACAAGATCTTCGGCACGAAGATCAAGACGATCGTCTCCAACGCCTACGAGCTGGAGAAGGCCGTCATCGAGGCCGACCTCGTCATCGGCGCGGTGCTGATCCCGGGTGCGAAGGCCCCGAAGCTGGTCACCAACGAGCTCGTCGCCAAGATGAAGCCCGGAAGTGTCCTTGTCGACATTGCGATCGACCAGGGCGGCTGCTTCGAGGACTCCCGTCCGACCACTCACGCCGAGCCGACCTTCCAGGTCCACAACTCGGTCTTCTACTGCGTCGCCAACATGCCGGGCGCGGTGCCGAACACCTCCACCTACGCGCTGACCAACGCCACGCTGCCCTACATCGTGCAGCTCGCGAACCTCGGCTGGGTCGAGGCGCTGCGTCGTGACCCGGCGCTCGCCCTGGGCCTCAACACCCATGACGGGCAGGTCGTTTACGGTCCCGTCGCCGAGGCCCACGGCCTCGAGACCCTCGAGCTGAGCACGCTTCTCGGCTGAGGCGTCAACGACTGACGTCAATCTCACGTATCCGGCCGGACCTTGCCCGCAAGGTCCGGCCGGACGCGTTTGCGGGGTGTCCGGCGGGGCCGCTCAACTCGCCTCGAACGTAACCCTTTAACCCTTTCGCACACCCGCGAAACTTCCCGGCGACAGCTCGGACGCCCTTGACAGGGAGGTGTTCGGTTGCCGACACATCGTGCCGGGTCCGACGGATTGTGTTGCCGCTGGGCGGTGACACGCCATAGAGTCGCCAACCGTCGGCATGGTGCCACGCTGACCTATCGATAAGTGTCCTGGTCACGTCCGAGGAGGTAAGACGACTTGTGAATGAGTCGACATTTGCTCCTGGGGGTGGTCGAGCAGGAGTGCCTGCGCGGGGTCAAAGCCCTGCCGGAATCGAAGCGGTCGGCTCCGTCGCAGTCCGCACCTTCGCAAACCACCAGCACATGACGACGCCCCAAAAGAGCATGGACGGCCTAGACGTGAACTCCAGGGCCGGCGACCCGAGCGGCGAAAAGCCCGTGGGTTTCGCCGACTACGACCAGGTGCCCGAAGGGCACTTCTACGACCCCGACGCGGAGTACGAGCCCGACCCCGAGTACGCGGCCACTCTCGCTCCCGACGCTGCACGCCAGCGCCGTGAGCGGATCGGTCCGACCGGACGGCCGCTGCCGTACTTCCCGATCCCGGGTCCGCTGACCGACCACGGTCCGGCGAAGATCATCGCGATGTGCAACCAGAAGGGCGGCGTGGGCAAGACCACGTCGACCATCAACCTGGGTGCCGCGCTCGCCGAGTACGGGCGCCGCGTGCTGCTCGTCGACTTCGACCCGCAGGGCGCGCTGTCCGTGGGTCTCGGCGTGAACCCGATGGAGCTCGACCTGACGGTCTACAACCTGCTCATGGAGCGGGGCATGTCGGCCGACGAGGTGCTGCTCAAGACGGCGGTTCCGAACATGGACCTGCTGCCGAGCAACATCGACCTGTCCGCTGCCGAAGTGCAGTTGGTCAGTGAGGTCGCGCGCGAGTCGACGCTGCAGCGGGCCCTGAAGCCCCTGATGGCCGACTACGACTACATCGTGATCGACTGTCAGCCCTCGCTCGGTCTGCTGACCGTGAACGCCCTGACGGCGGCTCACAAGGTCATCGTGCCGCTGGAGTGCGAGTTCTTCGCGCTGCGCGGTGTGGCGCTGCTGACCGAGACCATCGAGAAGGTGCAGGAGCGGCTCAACCCGGAGCTGGAGCTCGACGGCATCCTCGCCACGATGTACGACTCCCGTACGGTGCACAGCCGCGAGGTCCTGGCGCGCGTGGTCGAGGCGTTCGACGACCACGTCTACCACACGGTCATCGGCCGCACGGTGCGGTTCCCGGAGACCACGGTCGCCGGCGAGCCGATCACCACGTACGCCTCCAACTCCGTCGGCGCCGCCGCCTATCGCCAGCTGGCCAGGGAGGTGCTCGCCCGGTGTCCCGCCGAGTGAGTCTGCCCGGAGCCGACGAACTGTTCCGTACGACCGGGGGGATGGCGCTGACGTCTTCGTCGGTGTCGTCGTCGTCCCACGTTCCCCCGGCGCGGGGAGTGGAGCACGCGGCGGCCGCCGCGGAGGGCACGGCGGGAGAGGGCCGCAGCCGGGAGGCTGAGGCCGGTACGGAGCCGGGCGTGGGCGCGCAACGCCGGTCGCAGGAAGGTTCCGGTGGCGTCCCGGCCCCGGCCCCCGGCCGGGGCAAGGGCCAGGGCCGGGGTGCGAACCGGCGGCCCAGCGGACGCGAGCGGCACGACGAGAAGATCACGGTCTACGTCTCCGCCGAGGAGCTCATGGACCTGGAACACGCGCGGCTGGTGCTGCGCGGGGAGCACGGCCTGGCGGTCGACCGCGGGCGGATCGTCCGCGAGGCGGTCGCCGTGGTCCTGGCGGACCTGGAGTCCCGCGGCGACGCGAGCATCCTGGTCCGCCGCCTCCGGGGCCGCTGACCGCCCCGAGGGCGCCCCAGGCCCCGTCGGGCCCCGGCCCGACGGGCCGGTCCCGGCGGCGCCGCGGGGCGG
>NZ_JBSGXB010000167.1:0-16668 GCF_053609185.1 Streptomyces sp. NPDC054956
GGGTCTGGGGCGGAGCCCCAGGGGTTCCGGGGCAGCCGGGCTTCGCCGTGCGCAGCCACTCGACGTCGGGGCAGCCGGGCCTTGTCGGGCGCGGCCGGACCGTTGCTCCGTCGGCTCCGGGAGTCGCCGCGTGAGCCCGCAGGAGCCGCGGCGGCGGGTGCCCGGGCCCGGGCGGCCCAGGCCCGCCGGGGAACGGGCGCGGGCCACGGCCCGGCCGGCCTCCAGGCCCGCCACCCGCCGCCCCGCCCCCGCGAGGAAACCGCACACCATCCGGCTCGGAGCACCCAAGCCCCGGCTGCGCCTCGTCAGCGTCGGGCTGACGCTCGTCATGCTCGCGTTCGTCGTCCGGCTCCTCCAGGTCCAGGCCGTCGACGCGTCCGCGTACTCCGCCAAGGCGTCCGAGAACCGTTTCGCCAGCTACACCCTGGCCGCCGAGCGCGGGGAGATCACCGACCGCAAGGGCGTGGCGCTCGCCACCAGCGTGGACGCGTACGACATCACGGCCGACCCGCACATGTTCACCCCGCAGGAGAGCAAGGCCCCGGACGCCCCCGAGCAGGCGGCCGCCCTCCTCGCGCCGATCATCGGCAAGGACGCCAAAGAGCTCACCGAGCGGCTGAAGACCAAGAACACGCGCTATGTCGTTCTCGCGCGCCGCCAGACCCCCCAGGTCTGGAACCAGATCAAGGACCTGAAGAAGGTCTTCGCCGAGAAGGCCGCCGCCGACAAGCGGAACAACGGCCCCGGCGCCAATGTCATCGCCGGCGTCTTCAACGAGAACAGCAGCAAGCGCGTGTACCCCAACGGCGACCTCGCCGCCGGGATACTGGGTTACGTCAACGCCGAGGGCAAGGGCGCCGGCGGTCTGGAGTCCTCCCTCGACAAGAAGCTGGCGGGCAAGGACGGCGAGCTCACCTACGCCCAGTCCGGCGGCCGCCGCGTGCCGACGGCCGGCTCCAGCGAGAAGCCCGCCGTGCCCGGCCAGGACGTCGAGCTGACCATCGACCGCGACATCCAGTGGGCCGCGCAGAGCGCCATCACCGAGCAGGTCGCCAAGTCGGAGGCCGACCGCGGGTACGTCATCGTCCAGGACACCCGCACCGGCGAGGTCCTCGCGATGGCCAACGCCCCCGGCTTCGACCCGAACGACCTGTCGAAGGCCAGCTCCGCCGCCATGGGCAACGCGGCCCTGCAGGACGTCTACGAGCCCGGCTCCACCGCCAAGGTGATGTCGATGGCCGCCGTGCTGGAGGAGAAGAAGGCCGCTCCCGACACCCACGTCGAGGTCCCCAACCGGCTGCACCGCGGCGACCGCCTCTTCAAGGACGACATCGACCACCCGACCTGGTACCTGACCCTCAACGGGGTCCTCGCCAAGTCCTCCAACATCGGCACCATCCTGGCCACCGGCCAGCTCGGCCCGACGCAGCCCGAGGCCAACAAGGTCCTGTACTCGTACCTGAACAAGTTCGGCATCGGCCAGCCCACCGGCCTGAACTACCCGGGCGAGTCCCGCGGCATCCTCGCCAAGCCGGAGGCCTGGTCGACCTCCCAGCAGTACACGATCCCCTTCGGTCAGGGCCTGTCCCTCAACGCCATGCAGGCGGCCTCCGTGTACTCGACCATCGCCAACGGAGGCGTCCGCATCCAGCCGACCCTGGTCCGCGGCACCAAGGGCCCCGACGGCCGCTTCACCCCGGCCCCGGCGCCCCCGCAGCACCGCGTGGTCAGCCCGGAGACCGCCAAGACCCTCGCGGAAATGCTGGAGTCGGTGGTCGACGACCAGGAAGGAACCGGCACCAAGGCCCGCATCCCGGGCTACCGGGTCGGCGGCAAGACCGGCACCTCCAACCGGGTGGATCCGGCCACCGGCCGCTACAAGGGCTACACCGCCTCCTTCGCCGGGTTCGCGCCCGCCGACAACCCCCGCATCACGGTCTACTGCGCCATCCAGAACCCCACCAAGGGCAGTTACTTCGGTGGCCAGATCTGCGGGCCCATCTACAAGAAGGTCATGGAGTTCGCCCTCAAGACCCTCCAGGTCGCCCCCACCGGAACCGCCCCCGCCGGACTCCCGGTCACCTACGAACCCGGCGCGCAGCCCGGCCCCCAGCCGAGCCCGCAGCCCGGTCAGTGACCGTCCGCCCGACGGCCCGCCCAGAAACGCGCGAGGCACCACCAGTGACAACGATCACCCCTGAACCCGGGAACCGGACGGCCCTCGGCTCCGAGGCCGGGCCCTCGCTTCGCAACCGGCCCGCCGGGCCCGGTACGCTCACCGCCGTGCCCCACGCTGAACAGCCCAGAACCACCCAGAACGACGCACCGGCAGCGCCGCCGGGAGCGCCCCGCCCCGCGTCCGTGCGCCCGATCCAGCTCGGCGAGCTGGCGGAGCTGCTGGGGATCGCGGCCCCCGGCGCGTCGCCGCAGATCACCGGCATCACGCACGATTCCCGTGCCGTGCGCCCCGGAGACCTGTACGCGGCCCTGGCGGGCGCCAGGCTGCACGGCGCGGACTTCGCCGCCCAGGCGGCCGCCCTCGGCGCGGCGGCGGTGCTGACCGACCCGGCCGGCGCCGAGCGCGCCGCGGCCACCGGGCTCCCGGTCCTCACCGTCCCCGACCCGCGCGGCCGGATGGGCGAACTGGCCGCCACGATCTACGGACGGCCCGGCGCGGGTCTGATCCAGATCGGGATCACCGGCACCTCGGGCAAGACCACCACGGCGTACCTCGTCGAGGGCGGTCTGCGCGGCGCCGGACGGTCGACGGGGCTCATCGGCACCGTCGAGACGCGCATCGGGGACGAGCGCATCAAGTCCGAGCGCACCACCCCCGAGGCCACCGACCTGCAGGCGCTCTTCGCGGTCATGCGCGAACGCGGCGTCGAGGCCGTCGCCATGGAGGTCTCCAGCCACGCCCTGGTGCTCGGCCGGGTCGACGGATGCGTCTTCGACGTCGCCGTCTTCAACAACCTGAGCCCGGAGCACATGGAGTTCCACTCCGACATGGAGGACTACTTCCAGGCCAAGGCGCAGCTCTTCACCGAGCGCCGCGCCCGCCTCGGCGTGGTCAACATCGACGACGAGTACGGCCGGCGCCTCGCCAAGGAGTCCCCGATCCCCGTCGTCACCTTCTCCGCCGCCGGAGACCCGGCCGCCGACTGGCGCGCCGAGGACGTGGTCTCGGGCCACATGGACTCCACCCTGACCCTGGTCGGGCCCGAAGGGCAGCGCGTACGGGCCACCGCCCCGCTGCCCGGCCCGTTCAACGTGGCCAACACCGTCGCCGCCGTCGTGACGCTCGCCGCCGCCGGCCTCGACCCGCAGAGCGCCGCCGACGGTGTCGCCGCGGTCCCCGGGGTCCCCGGCCGCCTGGAGCGGGTCGACGCGGGACAGCCGTACCTGGCCGTCGTCGACTACGCGCACAAGACGGACGCCGTCGAATCGGTCCTGCGCGCGCTGCGCGAGGTCACCACCGGCAAGCTGCACATCGTCATCGGCTGCGGCGGCGACCGCGACACCACCAAGCGGGCCCCGATGGGGGCCGCGGCCGCCCGGTACGCCGACACCGCCGTGCTGACCTCCGACAACCCGCGCTCCGAGGACCCCCTGACGATCCTCGCCGCGATGTTCCGCGGCGCCGTGTCCGTACCCCCCGCCGAGCGGGGCGCCGTCCTCGTCGACGCCGACCGGGCGGCGGCCATCGCCGCCGCCGTCGCGCGCGCCGAGGCCGGCGACACCGTGCTGGTGGCCGGCAAGGGCCACGAGCAGGGCCAGGACACGGGGGGCGTCGTACGCCCCTTCGACGACCGGGCGGTCCTGCGCGCGGCCATCGAGAACCGAGCGCGACTGAGTCCCCGACAGGCCGAGGTGAACAAGTAGTGATCGCCCTTTCCCTCGCCGAGATCGCCGACATCACCGGCGGGCGGCCCCACGACATACCGGATCCGTCCGTTCTGGTCACCGGTCCCGTGGTCTACGACTCCCGCGAGGTCCAGGCCGGCAGCCTGTTCGCCGCCTTCGTCGGAGAGCGCGTGGACGGCCACGACTACGCCGAACGCGCCCTGGCCGCCGGTGCCGTGTGCGTCCTCGCGACCCGGCCCGTCGGGGTCCCGGCCATCGTCGTCCCCGACGTGGTGGCCGCCCTCGGCGCGCTCGCCCGGGCCGTCGTCGAACGGCTCGGCACCGACGTGGTGGCCCTCACCGGCTCCGCCGGCAAGACCTCCACCAAGGACCTGATCGCCCAGGTCCTGCAGCACCACGCGCCGACCGTGTGGACCCCCGGGAACCTCAACAACGAGATCGGCCTGCCGATCACGACGCTGAGGGTCACCGAGGAGACGCAGCACCTGGTCCTGGAGATGGGCGCCCGCGGCATCGGCCACATCCGCTACCTCACCGGACTGACGCCCCCGCGGATCGGCCTGGTCCTCAACGTCGGCACCGCGCACATCGGCGAGTTCGGCGGCCGGGAGCAGATCGCGCAGGCCAAGGGCGAGCTCGTCGAGGCCCTGCCGTCCGAGGCGGAGGGCGGCGTCGCCGTCCTCAACGCCGATGACCTGCTGGTTCGTGCCATGGCCGGGCGGACGAAGGCCCGTACGGTGCTGTTCGGGGAGGCGGAGGACGCCGAAATCCGGGCCACCGAAGTCCGGATGACACCGGCAGGACAGCCCTCCTTCACACTCCACACACCCACCGGGTGCGGCGAAGTGACCTTGCGGCTGTACGGTGAGCACCACGTGTCGAACGCGCTCGCCGCGGCCGCCGTCGCCCACGTACTGGGCATGTCCGTCGAGGAGATCGCCACCGCGCTCTCCGGGGCGGGCACCCTGTCCCGGTGGCGGATGGAGGTCACCGAGCGGGCGGACGGTGTGACGATCGTCAACGACGCCTACAACGCAAACCCCGAGTCCATGCGGGCCGCACTGCGCGCACTCGCCGCGATGGGCGGTGCCGGCAAGGCGAACGGGGGCCGCACGTGGGCGGTGCTCGGCCCGATGGCCGAGCTCGGAGACGACGCGCTCGCCGAGCACGACGCGGTCGGACGGCTTGTCGTCCGGCTCAACGTGAGCAAGCTCGTCGCAGTCGGGGGCAGGGAAGCCTCCTGGCTGCAACTGGGCGCATATAACGAGGGTTCGTGGGGTGAGGAGTCGGTGCTCGTGTCCGACGCGCAGGCGGCGGTCGACCTGTTGCGCAGTGAACTGCGCCCGGGAGACGTCGTGCTGGTGAAGGCTTCCAGGTCGGCTGGTCTGGAGCGGGTGGCCCAGGCCCTGCTCGACGGCTCTGCCGAGGGCGAGGTCGCCGGCCGATGAGGCAGATCCTGTTCTCCGGAGTCATCGGACTCTTCCTCACGCTCATCGGCACCCCGCTGCTGATCAAGGGTCTGGCCCGCAAGGGCTACGGCCAGTTCATCCGCGACGACGGCCCGCGCGGCCACGCCGGGAAGAAGGGCACGCCCACCATGGGCGGTATCTCCTTCATCCTGGCCACGCTGATCGCGTACGCCCTCACCAAGGTGATCACCGGGAGCCAGCCGACCTTCTCCGGCCTGCTCGTCCTGCTGCTGATGGCGGGCATGGGCCTGGTCGGTTTCCTCGACGACTACATCAAGATCGTCAAGCAGCGTTCGCTCGGTCTGCGGGCCAAGGCCAAGATGGCCGGCCAGTTGATCGTCGGCATCGCCTTCGCGGTGCTCGCGCTGCAGTTCAAGGACGCGCGCGGAAACGCCCCGGCCTCGACCAAGCTGTCGTTCGTCACGGACTTCGGCTGGTCGATCGGCCCGGTGCTGTTCGTGGTCTGGGCGCTGTTCATGATCCTGGCGATGTCCAACGGCGTGAACCTGACCGACGGTCTGGACGGCCTGGCCACCGGCGCCGCCGTGATGGTCTTCGGCGCCTACACCTTCATCGGCGTCTGGCAGTACCAGGAGTCCTGCGCCAACGCGCAGACCCTGACCAACCCGGCCGCCTGCTTCGAGGTGAGGGACCCACTGGACCTCGCGGTCGTCGCCTCCGCCCTGATGGGCGCCTGCTTCGGCTTCCTGTGGTGGAACACCTCGCCCGCCAAGATCTTCATGGGCGACACCGGCTCGCTGGCCCTCGGCGGCGCACTCGCCGGCCTGGCGATCTGCTCCCGCACGGAGTTCCTGATGGCGCTCCTCGGCGGCCTCTTCGTCCTGATCACGATGTCGGTCGTCATCCAGGTCGGCTCCTTCAAGCTGACCGGCAAGCGCGTCTTCCGGATGGCACCGCTCCAGCACCACTTCGAACTCAAGGGGTGGTCCGAAGTCCTTGTCGTGGTCCGCTTCTGGATCATCCAGGGCATGTGCGTGATCGTGGGCCTCGGACTCTTCTACGCGGGATGGGCAGCCGACAAGTGACCTCCTGGCACGGCAAGAACATCACCGTCGCCGGCCTCGGCGTGAGCGGCGTCAGCGCCGCCCGTGCCCTGGCCGGCCTCGGCGCGCGGGTGACCGTCGTCGACAACGGCGGCGGCGACGCCCTGCGCGCGCGGGCCGCCGAGCTCGCGGAACTGGGCATCGAGACCCGCCTCGGCGTCCTGGAGGACGGCACCCGGGCGGGCGACGTCCTGCCCGAGGGCACCGACCTCGTGGTCACCTCGCCGGGCTGGAAGCCCGACAGCCCGCTCTTCACGGCCGCCGCGGCGGCCGGCGTGGACGTCGTGGGCGACGTGGAGATCGCCTGGCAGCTGCGCGGCCCGGACGCGGCGCCCTGGCTCGCGATCACCGGAACCAACGGCAAGACCACCACCACCCAGATGCTCGCCTCGATCCTGAAGGCCGCGGGTCTGCGGACGGCGGCCGTCGGGAACATCGGCACCCCGATCATCGACGTGGTGACCGGCGAGGAGACGTACGACGTCCTCGCCGTAGAGCTCTCCAGCTACCAGCTGCACTGGGCGCCCTCGCTGCGCGCCCACTCCGCGGCCGTCCTCAACCTGGCCCCGGACCACCTCGACTGGCACGGCTCGATGGAGGCGTACGCCGCCGACAAGGGCCGGATCTTCGAGGGCAACACGGTGGCCTGCGTCTACAACGCGGACGCCGCCGACAACAAGGCCACCGAGAACCTGGTCATGGAGGCCGACGTCGAAGAGGGCTGCCGGGCGATCGGCTTCACCCTCGGCGCCCCCGGCCCCTCCATGTTCGGCGTCGTCGACGGCATCCTCGTCGACCGGGCCTTCGTGGAGAACCGGCAGAAGAACGCCCAGGAGCTCGCCGAGGTCACGGACGTCAACCCGCCCGCCCCGCACAACATCGCCAACGCCCTCGCCGCGGCAGCGCTGGCCCGCGCCTTCGGCGTGAAGCCGAGCGCCGTCCGCGAGGGACTGCGCAACTTCCGGCCGGACGCCCACCGGGTCAGCCACGTGGCCGAGGTCGACGGGGTGGTCTACATCGACGACTCCAAGGCCACCAACACCCACGCCGCCGAGGCTTCCCTGGCCGCCTTCGAGCCGGTCGTCTGGATCGCCGGCGGCCTCGCCAAGGGCGCCACCTTCGACGAGCTCGTCGCCAAGTCCGCGAAGCGGCTGCGCGGCGTCGTGCTGATCGGCGCCGACCGGGCGCTGATCGCCGAGGCACTGGCGCGACACGCGCCGCAGGTCCCGGTCGTGGACCTCGGGCAGACCGACACTGGGGCGATGCTCGCGGCGGTCCGGGAAGCGGCCCGGCTCGCGGAAACCGGCGACACGGTTCTGCTGGCCCCCGCCTGCGCCTCGATGGACATGTTCGCGAACTACAACGAGCGTGGGGACGCGTTCGCCGACGCGGTGCGCGAACTGGCCGCCGAGAAGGCCTAGGGCCGGCTCGATCCAGGGCGGGTTCCCTCCGGCCGACCGGCCGCTCGCCTCGTACGAGTGGAGGGGAAGATCACAGATGCCGGCCAAGCAAATGCTGCCGGGGCGGCGGCCGTCCGCCGACAGGACCGCCAGAGCCGCCAGGGCTCCCAAGGCCGACCGGACGCCCGGCCGCGGCCGCCCCGCGGGGCGCGCCGGGCGGCCCGCCACGGGCGGGCCGCTGGCCCGCCTGAGGCGTACGCAGCGGCAGTTGCGCCGGGCCTGGGACCGGCCGCTCACCGCGTATTACCTGATCTTCGGCAGTTCGCTGCTCATCACCGTGCTCGGCCTGGTGATGGTCTACTCGGCCTCGATGATCAAGGCGCTCCAGCTCGGCCTGGGCGACGCGTACTTCTTCAAGAAGCAGTTCCTCGCCGCACTGATCGGCACCGGACTGCTCCTCGTCGCCTCCCGGATGCCCGTCAAACTGCACCGGGCGCTGTCCTATCCGGTGCTCGCCGGCACGCTGTTCCTGATGGTCCTGGTCCAGGTCCCGGGGATAGGCGTATCGATCAACGGCAACCAGAACTGGATCTCCCTCGGCGGTCCGTTCATGCTCCAGCCCAGCGAGTTCGGCAAACTGGCCCTCATCCTGTGGGGCGCCGACCTGTTGGCGCGCAAGGGCGACAAGGACCTGCTGAGCCAGTGGAAGCACCTGCTCGTGCCGCTGGTCCCGGTCACCTTCCTGCTGCTCGGGCTCATCATGCTGGGCGGGGACATGGGCACCGCGATGATCCTCGGAGCCATCCTGTTCGGTCTGTTGTGGCTGGCCGGGGCGCCCACGCGGATGTTCGCGGGCGTACTGGCCCTCGCGGGCGTGCTCGTCGTCCTGCTCATCAAGACCAGCCCGCACCGCATGGACCGGCTCGCGTGCATCGGCGCGACCGAACCCGGCAAGAACGACCTGTGCTGGCAGGCGGTCCACGGAATCTACGCCCTCGCATCCGGCGGATGGTTCGGTTCCGGTCTGGGTGCCAGTGTGGAAAAATGGGGGCAACTGCCAGAGGCCCACACCGACTTCATCTTCGCCATCACCGGCGAGGAATTGGGTCTGGCGGGGACGCTGTCGGTGCTCGCCCTGTTCGCGGCCCTAGGCTATGCGGGTATCCGCGTGGCCGGACGCACGGAGGACCCCTTCGTACGGTTTGCCGCGGGAGGCGTGACCACCTGGATCACGGCGCAAGCCGTGATCAACATCGGTGCGGTGCTCGGTCTGCTGCCGATCGCCGGGGTCCCGCTCCCGCTGTTCTCCTACGGTGGGTCCGCCCTGCTGCCGACCATGTTCGCGGTCGGACTGCTCATCGCGTTCGCGCGTGAGGAGCCGGCGGCACGCGCGGCGCTCGCGATGCGCAAGCCGAAGAACGGCCGGCCGCGGACCGGGCAGAGATGGAAGTCGATGAGACGGCGCGTCAAGAAGCGTCCGTCCGGAGAGCGGTGAATTTCGGTGCATGTCGTACTCGCCGGTGGGGGGACCGCCGGCCACATCGAGCCGGCGCTCGCCCTCGCGGACGCCCTGCGCAGGCAGGACCCTTCCGTGGGCATCACCGCCCTCGGCACGGAACGCGGACTCGAAACCCGCCTGGTGCCGGAGCGCGGCTACGAGCTGGGACTGATCCCGGCCGTCCCGCTGCCCCGCAAGCCCACGCCCGAGCTGATCACCGTCCCCGGACGGCTGCGCGGCACCATCAAGGCCGCCGAGGAGATCCTCGTACGCACCAAGGCGGACTGCGTCGTGGGCTTCGGCGGCTACGTGGCCCTGCCCGGCTACCTCGCGGCCAAGCGCCTCGGGGTGCCGATCATCGTCCACGAGGCCAACGCGCGGCCCGGACTGGCCAATAAGATCGGCTCCCGGTACGCACACGCCGTCGCGGTCTCCACCCCCGACAGCAAGCTCCGGGGCGCCCGCTACATCGGCATCCCGCTGCGGCGCTCCATCTCCACCCTGGACCGGGCCGCCGTCCGCCCGGAGGCGCGCGCCGCCTTCGGCCTGGACCCCAACCTGCCGACGCTGCTGGTCTCCGGCGGCTCGCAGGGCGCCCGCCGCCTCAACGAGACGATCCAGGCGGTCGCCGCGACCCTGCAGCGCTCCGGGATCCAGATCCTGCACGCGGTCGGGCCGAAGAACGAACTGCCGCGTGTCGACAACATGCCCGGGATGCCGCCCTACGTGCCGGTACCGTACGTGGACCGGATGGACCTCGCGTACGCCGCCGCCGACATGATGCTGTGCCGGGCGGGCGCGATGACCGTCGCCGAACTCTCCGCCGTCGGGCTCCCCGCCGCCTACGTACCGCTGCCGATCGGCAACGGCGAACAGCGGCTCAACGCCCAGCCGGTGGTCAAGGCCGGCGGCGGCCTGCTCGTGGACGACGCGGAACTCACCCCCGAGTGGGTGCTGAGCCAGGTCCTCCCGGTGCTCGCCGACCCGCACCGCCTGTACGAGATGTCCCGCGCGGCCGGCGAGTTCGGCCGCCGGGACGCGGACGAGCTGCTGGTCGCCATGGTGTACGAGGCGATCGCCGCCAACAGGAAGCACTGACGCAGGAGGCACAGGAGTGGCCGGAGCGAGCACCGCACAGCGCGGCAGTCAGGGGGCCGCGGGCAAGGGTGCCGGCTCTCCCGGCCGGCCCAAGGCCCCCAAGTCGCCGAAGCCGCCCCGGCGGTCCGGCCCCGGCGGGCCGCGCTTCGCGCGCGGCCTGCGCCGGGGCCCCGTCCTGGTCGCCGGGCTCCTCCTGGTCCTGCTCCTGGCCGCGGGCCTCACATGGGTGCTCTACGGGTCCTCCTGGCTCCGGGTCGAGAAGGTCACGGCGGGCGGCACCGAGGTCCTGACCCCGGAGCAGGTGCTGTCCGCGGCGGCCGTGCCCGTCGGGGCGCCCATGGTGTCCGTGGACACCGACGAGATCGCGGCCCGGCTCCGCGGCCGGCTGCCCCGTATCGATTCGGTCGACGTGGTGCGGGCCTGGCCGCACGGAATCGGGCTGAAGGTGAAGGAACGCAAGCCCGTTCTGCTCATCAAAAAGGACGCCGAGTTCGTCGAAGTGGACGCTTCCGGTGTGCGATTCGACACGGTGGCGAAAGCTCCCGAGGGTGTTCCGGTCCTCGAATTGAGCGCCGGACAGTCTCCGAGCGGCCGCCGCTTCGACGAGGAGCGGCTGCTGCACGAGGCCGTCGGCGTCGCCGGCGACCTCCCGGAAGCCGTCCGCAAGGAGACCGTGCAGGTCAAGGTCCGGTCCTACGACTCCGTGGTGTTGGAGCTGAAGGGCGGCCGCTCGGTGGTCTGGGGGAGCGGCGAAGAGGGCGGGGCGAAGGGCCGGGCACTGACCGCGCTCCTGAAGGCCTCGCCCAAGGCTGACCACTTTGACGTGAGCGTCCCCACCGCCCCGGCGGTGTCCGGTAGTTGACGTCCGGTCGAACAGCGTCGCACCCTGGTTGGCCACCGATACGGGTGATCACATAGGGTGAAAAGAAAAACGGGAGGTTCGGCGTGTTCGTTGAACACGCGCTACTTGTCGACTTAGTGTCCTGTTCGGAAGAGTCCAAGGAACAGACACACCCTTAACCCTAAACTTTAGGGTTAGGGTTCGGGTCGGCGTGTACGGACCGTCCCAATTTCGGCATCAGTCGTCGCACCGCAGGCCCGCGAGGCGAACGACACGTAACTCGAGGCGAGAGGCCTTCGACGTGGCAGCACCGCAGAACTACCTCGCAGTCATCAAGGTCATCGGTGTCGGCGGCGGTGGTGTCAATGCCATCAACCGAATGATCGAGGTCGGTCTCAAGGGCGTCGAGTTCATCGCCATCAACACGGACGCCCAGGCGCTGTTGATGAGCGACGCCGACGTCAAGCTCGACGTCGGCCGGGAACTCACCCGGGGCCTTGGCGCCGGCGCCAACCCGGCCGTCGGCCGCAAGGCGGCAGAGGACCACCGCGAGGAGATCGAGGAGGTCCTCAAGGGGGCCGACATGGTCTTCGTCACCGCCGGCGAAGGCGGCGGCACCGGAACGGGCGGCGCACCCGTCGTCGCCAACATCGCGCGCTCGCTCGGCGCCCTGACGATCGGTGTGGTCACTCGGCCGTTCACCTTCGAGGGCCGGCGTCGCGCGAACCAGGCGGAGGACGGCATCGCCGAGCTCCGCGAAGAGGTCGACACCCTCATCGTCATCCCCAACGACCGGCTGCTGTCCATCTCGGACCGGCAGGTCAGCGTCCTCGACGCCTTCAAGTCGGCCGACCAGGTCCTCCTGTCGGGCGTCCAGGGCATCACCGATCTCATCACGACCCCGGGTCTGATCAACCTCGACTTCGCGGACGTCAAGTCCGTGATGTCCGAGGCGGGCTCGGCCCTGATGGGCATCGGCTCGGCCCGCGGCGACGACCGCGCGGTGGCCGCCGCCGAGATGGCGATCTCCTCGCCGCTGCTCGAGGCGTCCATCGACGGCGCGCGGGGCGTGCTGCTCTCCATCTCCGGTGGCTCGGACCTCGGTCTCTTCGAGATCAACGAGGCCGCGCAGCTGGTGAGCGAGGCCGCGCACCCCGAGGCGAACATCATCTTCGGTGCCGTCATCGACGACGCCCTCGGCGACGAGGTGCGGGTCACCGTGATCGCGGCCGGCTTCGACGGCGGACAGCCCCCGGCGCGCCGGGACAACGTCATCGGTGCCGCGTCCACCAAGCGCGAGGAGCCGGCCCCGGCTCCGGTCCGTGCCGCCGAACCGGCCCGCCCGGCCTTCGGTGGACTCGGCTCGGTCACCCCGCGCGAGGAGCCGCTGCACGCGGAGCCGGTCCCGGTCGCCGAGGCGCCCGCGCCGCAGGTTCCGACGGCCCGCCCGTACCAGGACAGCCCGGCCGAGGAGCTGGATGTCCCGGACTTCTTGAAGTGACCCTGGAGCAGCACAGCGAGAGCGGCGCCCACTTCGCCTTCACCGACCGGTGGGGCGGGGTGAGCGCCGTTCCGTACGAGGAGCTCAATCTCGGCGGCGCGGTCGGAGACGACGCGGCCGCCGTTCGCGCGAACCGGGCCGCCGCGGCGAAGGCCCTGGGTATCGATCCGGACCTGGTGGTCTGGATGAACCAGGTGCACGGCCGCGACGTGGCGGTGGTCGACGGCCCCTGGGCCCCCGGCGCCGCCGTCCCCTCCGTGGACGCGGTGGTGACCACCCGTCGGGGGCTCGCCCTCGCGGTCCTCACCGCCGACTGCACGCCCGTCCTGCTCGCCGACCCCGTGGCCGGTGTCGCGGGAGCCGCCCACGCGGGGCGGCCCGGGCTGGTCGCCGGAGTCGTGACCGCCGCCGTGGAGGCGATGGTCGCGCTGGGGGCCGACCCCGCGCGCATGGTCGCCCGTACGGGACCAGCGGTGTGCGGGCGCTGCTACGAGGTTCCGGACGAGATGCGGGCCGCCGTCGCCGAGGTGGTGCCGGCCGCGTACTCCGAGACCAGCTGGGGGACTCCGGCCGTCGACGTGGTCGCCGGAGTGCACGCGCAGCTGGCCGGAGCGGGGGTGGCCGACCTGCGCCGCTCCCCGGTCTGCACACTGGAGTCGCGGGACCACTTCTCGTACCGCCGCGACCGGGTGACCGGGCGGCTTGCCGGATATGTCTGGTTGGACTGAAAGATGACGGACCGTAAGGCCGAGCTGGCCGAGAACCTCGCGCGGGTGGAGGAACGCATCCTCGCCGCCTGCGCGGCCGCGGGGCGCAAGCGGGAAGAGGTGACGCTCGTCGTGGTCACCAAGACCTACCCGGCGAGCGACGTACGTCTGCTGGCGGACCTGGGCATCCGTCACGTGGCGGAAAACCGGGACCAGGACGCGGCCCCCAAGGCCGCGGCCTGCGCGGATCTGCCGCTCGACTGGCACTTCGTCGGCCAGTTGCAGACGAACAAAGTCCGTTCCGTGGCGGGATACGCGCAATTCGTGCAGTCGGTCGACCGGCCGAAGCTCGTCACGGCGCTCTCGGCGGCCGCGGAGGCCGCCGGACGGGAACTGGGCTGTCTGGTCCAGATCGCCCTCGACGCCGAGTCGGGCGAACGAGGGGCCCGCGGCGGCGCCGCGCCGGAGCAGCTCGCCGAGTTGGCGGACCTCCTGGCGGCGGCGCCCGGGCTGCGGATCGACGGGCTGATGATGGTAGCGCCGCTGGCCGGGCAGTACGCGGGACGCGAACAAGCGGCCTTCGAGCGGCTGATGGAATTGTCATCCCGCCTGCGCGCGGACCATCCTGCTGCCACGATGGTGTCCGCAGGGATGAGCGCGGACCTGGAACAGGCCGTTGCGGCCGGTGCGACACATGTACGCGTCGGCACTGCGGTACTCGGCGCGAGACCCCGGCTCGGGTAACGTCGCGAAGAAAGTCGGACCACAGCAGAAAATATGGTCATTTCCGCAGATGAGCGGACAGACCACGTGGATCGCGGGCAGTTGGTGACATTCGTGACACGGCGAGACACCTGCGACAGGGCGATCCACCACAGAGCGGAGGACTCAGAGAATGGCCGGCGCGATGCGCAAGATGGCGGTCTACCTCGGCCTCGTGGAGGACGACCGGTACGACAACCCGGGGTACGACCCCGACGACGAGTTCGAACCCGAGCCGGAGCCGGAGCGATCGCGCGAACGGGACCGCCGACAGCAGCCCGCCTCGCACCAATCGCCCGTATCGGACGAACCGGTACGAGTTGCACAGCCCCCGGCACCAAGGGAGCCCCTCCCAATGCCGGTTGAAAACGGACGTCCTGCGCGAATCGCCCCCGTGGCATCCATCACACCCGAACGCTCGAATCTGGAGAAGAACGCACCCGTGATCATGCCCAAGGTCGTCTCCGAGCGGGAGCCGTACCGCATCACCACGCTGCACCCCCGGACGTACAACGAGGCCCGTACCATCGGGGAACACTTCCGTGAGGGCACTCCGGTGATCATGAATCTCACGGAGATGGACGACACGGACGCGAAGCGTCTGGTCGACTTCGCCGCCGGCCTCGTGTTCGGCCTGCACGGCAGCATTGAACGCGTGACACAGAAGGTGTTCCTGCTGTCGCCTGCTAACGTCGATGTCACGGCGGAGGACAAGGCCCGCATCGCGGAGGGCGGGTTCTTCAACCAAAGCTAGACCGATCCGTCAGACACGGGACCGGGAACAGAGCGGGAAACGGGGAGAGGGAAGCGCGGGATGGGCGTCGCACTACAGGTGGTCTACATCGCGCTGATGTGCTTCCTCATCGTGCTGATCTTCCGACTGGTCATGGACTACGTGTTCCAGTTCGCACGTTCATGGACACCCGGCAAGGCGATGGTGGTCGTTCTGGAGGCCACCTACACTGTCACCGATCCACCGCTCAAGCTTCTTCGGCGGCTCATCCCGCCGTTGCGTCTCGGGGGCGTGGCACTCGACCTGTCCTTCTTCGTGCTGATGATCATCGTTTACATCCTCATCAGTTTCGTGAGCACCGCTGCGAGAAGCGTGTGAACGATGAGCTTCCCCGCAGGCGCGGGGACAGTCCCGATACGGTCTTGCCGACTGCCGACGACTACGTAGAGGTGAAGAAGACATGCCGCTGACTCCCGAGGACGTGCGGAACAAGCAGTTCACGACCGTCCGCCTGCGAGAGGGCTATGACGAGGACGAGGTCGATGCCTTCCTCGACGAGGTCGAGTCCGAGCTGACGCGCCTGCTGCGCGAGAACGAGGACCTGCGCGCCAAGCTCGCGGCCGCCACGCGCGCCGCCGCGCAGAACCAGCAGCAGCAGGGCATGCGCAAGCCGGAACCCCAGGACCAGCGTGGCCCCGGCGCCCCCGTGCCCGCGGCCATATCCGGCCCCCCGCAGCAGCAGCCCCAGATGGGTCCGCCGCAGCTGCCGGGCGGCCAGCCCCAGCTGCCGGCAGGCCCCGGCGGACACGGACCGCAGGGTCCGGGCATGGGTGGCCCCATGCAGCAGCACACCATGGGCGGCCAGCAGCAGATGGGCCAGCAGGGCATGGGCCAGCAGGGTCCCGGCCCGATGGGCAACCCCATGCAGCAGCAGTCCATGGGCGGCCAGAACCCGCTCGGCCAGCCGATGCAGCAGATGGGCCAGCAGATGCAGCCCATGGGGCAGATGCAGCCCATGGGCCAGCAGATGCACCAGCAGCCGCAGCAGCTCCCGCAGCAGGGCCCCGGTGGCGACAGCGCCGCCCGCGTCCTGTCGCTCGCGCAGCAGACCGCCGACCAGGCGATCGCGGAGGCCCGCTCCGAGGCCAACAAGATCGTCGGCGAGGCCCGGTCGCGCGCCGAGGGCCTGGAGCGGGACGCCCGCGCCAAGGCCGACGCGCTGGAGCGGGACGCGCAGGAGAAGCACCGCGTCGCGATGGGCTCCCTGGAGTCCGCCCGCGCCACGCTGGAGCGCAAGGTCGAGGACCTGCGAGGCTTCGAGCGTGAGTACCGTACGCGTCTGAAGTCCTACCTGGAGTCGCAGCTGCGCCAGCTGGAGACCCAGGCCGACGACTCGCTGGCCCCGCCGCGGAACCCCGCCGGTCCCGCGCTGCCGCCGTCGCCGACTCCTTCGATGGCCCCGGCCGGTGCGATGCACTCCATGGGCGGTCCGTCGATGGGTGGCCCCTCGCCGATGGGCGGACCCTCGCCGATGGCCCCGTCCTACGGTGGCGGCCAGCAGCAGATGTCCCCGGCGATGACGCAGCCGATGGCTCCGGTGCGGCCGGCTGCTCCGCAGCCGATGCAGCAGGCGCCGTCTCCCATGCGGGGCTTCCTGATCGACGAGGACGACAACTAAGCGGTATCCGTCGGCAGACGGTCGGGCCGGGCCCGGTTCCCCCCAGGGGGTAC
>NZ_JBSGXB010000168.1:0-16645 GCF_053609185.1 Streptomyces sp. NPDC054956
GGCACCGGCCGGGGCTCCGGCCACACTCGCACGCTCATGGCGTGACCACTACGCGCTCAGCACGCTCGAGAACGCGTCACGCGGCTACGACATTCACCGCTTCCACGGGCGCCTTGATGGTCACCCGCTCCGGGCCACCCGTGACCGAGGCCACGGACACCGAATTGAGCATCGGGCGGACCGGTGCGGACACCGGTTCGCTTGCCGCGGCCGACTGTGCCAGCTCGGCGAGCGACAGCTCGTCGCTGACTTCACGCATCAGCTCTGACATCCGTACGTCAAGCGCGTCGCAGATCGCGGAGAGCAGCTCGGAAGATGCCTCCTTCTGCCCCCGCTCCACCTCGGAGAGATAGCCGAGCGAAACTCGGGCGGACGAGGAGACTTCGCGCAGAGTACGGCCCTGGCGCTGGCGCTGCCGACGCAGCACGTCACCCAGCAGGCGACGGAGCAGAATCATCGGTGGCTCCCTCCTCTGACCGTGTAGCCGTAACCTTCACGCCCCACCGTACCGCCTCGCGCGGCGGCCGTGCGGGGAGCGATGTCGTGTTCACTCAGGGCTGCAAACATCAAATCCCCCCGTCCTGTTCCGTATCCTGCCCCCGCAGATTCTCGCGGAGTTCGCTCGCGAGTAGCTCGAGCACTGTCCGTGCACTCTCCCTACGGATTTCCGCGCGGGAGCCTTTCAACCTCAGCCGGGCCGTTTTCCTGCTCCCGGGACCCGCCACGGAGACGAAAACGGTGCCCACCGGCCGGCCGTCCTGCGCGTCCGGACCGGCCACTCCGGTGGTCGCGATGCCCCAGGAGGCACCCAGCACGCGCCGCACTCCGGCCGCCATCTCCTCCGCGACCTGCGCGTTCACCGCACCTTCGGCCGCCAGCAGCTCCGCGTCCACGCCGAGCACCTGATGCTTCAGCTCGGTCGCGTACGCCGTGACCGAGCCGCGGAAGGACCGGGAGGCCCCGGGGACGGAGGTGAGCTCGGCGGCCACCATGCCGCCGGTCAGCGACTCCGCCACAGCGACCGTTCCGTTACTCTCCGCGAGCAGGCGCAGCACATCGGCCGCGACCGCCCCGGTGTCCCCGGAAGCCTTCACGGCATTCCGCACCGCATCACCCGTCACCGAAGAATCACCCGCCTCTTGCGTTACCGCGCCACTCACCGCGCGGCACGCTCCGCGGCCAGTCCCTTGCGCCGGAGCACGACCGCCTGCCGGATGTAGTCCAGACCGGTGACCACCGTCAGGACGACGGCGACCGCCATCACCCAGAACCGCATGGTCGCCAGCGGCCCGGTCAGCGCGAGCACGTACATGCCCACGGCCGTGCCCTGAGCCAGCGTCTTGAGCTTGCCGCCCCGGCTCGCGGGAATCACCCCGTACCTGATGACCCAGAAACGCAGGAGAGTGATCCCGAGTTCCCGGCCGAGGATCACTCCGGTCACCCACCAGGGCAGGTCGCCGAGCCACGACAGACACACCAAAGCCGACCCCATGATCGCCTTGTCGGCGATGGGGTCGGCGATCTTCCCGAAGTCCGTGACCAGGTTGTACGTACGGGCCAGGTGCCCGTCGAAGATGTCGGTGATCATGGCGACGGCGAACGCCGCCCACGCCAGCGCCCGCCAGACGGGGTCGTATCCCCCGTCGGCGAGCAGCAGCATCACGAATCCCGGCACCAGGACCAGCCGGATCATCGTCAGGATGTTGGCGATGTTCCACAGGCTGGCCTGGTTGACCGCCGCGGCGCCCAGCTTCGCGCCGGGCGCGGGCCGGCGGCCGGTCCCGCCCGCCGCAGATGCCGGGACTCCGGTCATCCGGCCGCCTCCTCAAGATCGACGCCCAGGGGCTCGGCCACCAGGTCCACGCCCAGGGTGCCGACCACCTTCGCCGTGACGATACGCCCGGGGACCAGTCCGGCGCCGTCCGTGAAGACGACCTGCCCGTCGGTCTCGGGCGCCTGGTGGGCGGCGCGCCCGTAGGCTCCCTCGCCCTCCTCCGCCTCGTCGATCGGGACGACCGTCTCGACGAGTACTTCCAGGGTCTCCCCGATCCGCTCCTCCGCGCGCTGCGAGGTGAGCTCCTCGGCGAGGCGCTGCATGTGGGCCAGGCGCTCGGCGATGGTGTCCTCGTCCAGCTTGTTCTCGTACGTGACGGCCTCGGTGCCGTCCTCGTCGGAGTAGCCGAAGACGCCGATGGCGTCGAGCCGCGCGTGGGTGAGGAAACGCTCCAGCTCGGCGAAGTCCGATTCCTTCTCGCCGGGGAAGCCGACGATGAAGTTGGACCGGACGCCGGCCTGCGGGGCCTTGGTGCGGATGGTGTCCAGCAGCTCCAGGAACCGGTCGGTGTCACCGAAGCGGCGCATGGCGCGCAGCACGTCGGGGGCCGAGTGCTGGAAGGAGAGGTCGAAGTACGGGACGACCTTGGGGGTCGAGGTCAGTACGTCGATCAGGCCGGGCCGCATCTCGGCGGGCTGGAGGTAGCTGACGCGGACGCGCTCGATGCCGTCCACCTCGGCCAGCTCGGGCAGCAGGGTCTCCAGCAGGCGGATGTCGCCCAGGTCCTTGCCGTACGAGGTGTTGTTCTCGGAGACCAGCATGATCTCCTTGACGCCCTGCTCGGCGAGCCAGCGCGTCTCGCCCAGCACGTCACTGGGGCGCCGCGAGATGAAGGAGCCGCGGAAGGACGGGATGGCGCAGAAGGAGCAGCGCCGGTCGCAGCCGGAGGCGAGCTTGACCGAGGCGACCGGGCTCTTGTCCAGGCGGCGGCGCAGGGGCGCGCGCGGCCCGGAGGCGGGAGCGAGCCCGTCCGGGAGGTCGGCGGGGGCCTCGGCGGGCTCCTGGGCGTGGCCGGGAAGCGCCACCTCGGCGTCCTGGCGGGCCGCGGGGCTGATCGGCAGCAGCTTGCGCCGGTCGCGCGGGGTGTGGGAGGCGTGGATGCCGCCGTTGAGGATGGTCTGGAGGCGGTCGGAGATGTCGGCGTAGTCGTCGAAGCCGAGGACGCCATCGGCTTCGGGGAGCGCTTCGGCGAGCTCCTTGCCGTAGCGCTCGGCCATGCAGCCGACGGCTACGACGGCCTGCGTGCGGCCGTGATCCTTGAGATCGTTGGCCTCGAGCAGGGCGTCTACGGAGTCCTTTTTGGCGGCTTCGACGAAGCCGCAGGTGTTGACGACGGCTACGTCCGCATCGGCGGCGTCCTCGACGAGCTCCCAGCCATCCGCCGCCAAGCGGCCTGCGAGCTCCTCCGAGTCCACCTCGTTACGGGCGCAGCCAAGAGTGACAAGGGCGACGGTACGGCGTTCGGGCATGGACTCAAGACTACTTCGTCCCGGCGCCGCCCCCCGCCTCCCATCCCGGTACGACAAGATCCCCGGGGTGCGGCGCGGCACCCCGGGGATCCGGAACTTTCTATTCCTCGCTGGTCAGCCCGCCTGGGCCGGTCCCTGACGCGGGTCGTCCTTGGTGTATGTGAGACGTTCCACCTGTCCGGGCTGGAATTCGTCCTTGATCTCCTTGCCGTTCACGAAGAGCTTCACGACCCCGGCGTCGCCGAGCACGAGGTCGATGGACTCCTTGTCCGTGAACGTCTTCGATTCGCCCTGCGCGAGAGTGCCGTCGAAGAGGAGCCGGCCGCTGTGGTCCTTGGCCGAGATCCAGCTCTCTCCGTCGTTGGCCGTCAGGACGACCGTGACGAGGTCCTTGGGCGCGGCGGCGATGGCGCTGTTCGAGGGCTCGGGCTTGGGGGCCTGGGGCGCCTGAGGTGCCTGGACCGAGGGCTTCCCGGTGTTCGGCGTGGGTGCGGGCTTCGGGGCGGCGGAACCTTCCGCCACGGGCCGCTTGTCCTTGTCGTCGCCGCCGCCGAAGGCGCTGAAGCCGACGAAGCCGATCACGGCGACGATGGCGGCGACCATGGCGGCGGTCCAGTTGGGCCGCTGCCGCTCGGGGCGGATGCGCTCGGCTTCGAACATCGGCGCGGCGGGGGTGGGTGCCGGCCGGCCGCCGTGGGCCGCGTCGTAGGTCTCGATCAGGGGTGCCGGATCGAGTCCCACGGCGCGGGCGAGCGTACGGATGTGGCCGCGGGCATAGACGTCGCCGCCGCAGCGCGTGAAATCGTCGGATTCGATCGCGTGCACGATCGGAATGCGCACGCGGGTGGTGGAACTGACCTCGTCGACAGTCAGCCCGGCGGCGATCCGGGCCTTCTTGAGGGCCGTCCCGATCGACGGCTCTTCGACGGAACGTTCGACGATGCGGTCCTCGGACCGGTCGTCGGTCGAAGGCCGCTCTTCTTCGGGGGAGTTGGAGTTGCCGATGGACACGAGGGCGCCTTTCGAGCGTGTAGCCACCTGCTGGATGTCCAGTCTAGGGGGGTGACGAAAGGGTGGGGCAACCGGAGGGGGGCCTTCCTACGCCATACGAATGGCCAGGGGGCTCCCGCCCGGTGCGGCGGCCCGGAAAGCGCCGCCACCTCCCTCAACTGGACGCGGCCCCAGGAGAAACGGCTCCCCCCTCCCCTTTCGCGTCCCGCCCCCTACTCGGAAGTCTCCCCCCGGATGACCGCGAGCACTCCGTCCAGCTCATCGGCCTTCAGCAGCACGTCGCGCGCCTTCGAGCCCTCGCTCGGCCCGACGATCCCCCGCGACTCCATCAGGTCCATCAGCCGCCCCGCCTTCGCGAAGCCGACCCGCAGCTTGCGCTGGAGCATCGACGTGGACCCGAACTGCGTGGAGACCACCAGTTCCGCCGCCTGGCACAGCAGGTCCAGGTCGTCGCCGATCTCCTCGTCGATCTCCTTCTTCTGCTTCTGCCCGACCGTGACGTCGTTGCGGAAGACCGGCGCCATCTGGTCCTTGCAGTGCTGCACGATCCCGGCGATCTCGTCCTCGGTGACGAAGGCGCCCTGCAGCCGGACCGGCTTGTTCGCGCCCATCGGCAGGAACAGCCCGTCGCCCTTGCCGATGAGCTTCTCCGCGCCCGGCTGGTCGAGGATGACCCGGCTGTCGGCGAGCGAGGACGTGGCGAAGGCGAGCCGTGAGGGCACGTTCGCCTTGATCAGACCGGTCACCACGTCCACCGAGGGCCGCTGCGTGGCGAGCACCAGGTGGATGCCGGCCGCGCGGGCCAGCTGGGTGATGCGGACGATGGAGTCCTCCACGTCGCGCGGGGCCACCATCATCAGGTCGGCGAGCTCGTCGACGATCACCAGCAGGTACGGGTACGGACTGAGCTCCCGCTCACTGCCCGGCGGCAGTTTGATCTTGCCGTCGCGGATCGCCTGGTTGAAGTCGTCGATGTGCCGGTACCCGAACGCCGCCAGGTCGTCGTAGCGCAGGTCCATCTCGCGCACGACCCACTGCAGCGCCTCGGCGGCCCGCTTCGGGTTGGTGATGATCGGCGTGATCAGGTGCGGGATGCCCTCGTACGCCGTCAGCTCCACGCGCTTGGGGTCGACCAGCACCATCCGGACGTCCTCCGGCGTCGCCCGCACCATCACCGAGGTGATGAGGCAGTTGATGCAGGAGGACTTTCCGGAGCCCGTGGCACCGGCGACGAGCACGTGCGGCATCTTCGCGAGGTTGGCCATGACGTAGCCGCCCTCGACGTCCTTGCCCAGCGCCACCAGCATCGGGTGGTCGTCCTCGGCCGCGTCCGCCAGCCGGAGCACGTCGCCCAGGTTGACCATCTCGCGGTCGGTGTTCGGGATCTCGATGCCGACCGCCGACTTGCCCGGGATCGGGCTGATGATGCGCACGTCGGGCGAGGCCACCGCGTAGGCGATGTTCTTCGCCAGCGCCGTGATCCGCTCGACCTTCACGGCCGGCCCCAGCTCCACCTCGTAGCGGGTCACCGTCGGGCCCCGGGTGAACCCGGTGACCTTCGCGTCGACCTTGAACTCCATGAAGACGTTCGTCAGCGAGGCGACCACCGCGTCGTTCGCGGCGCTGCGGGTCTTGCCCGGCCCGCCCTTCTCCAGCAGGTCCAGGGAGGGCAGGGAGTACGTGATGTCCCCGCGCAGCTGGAGCTGCTCGGCGCGGGGCGGCAGCGCCTGGGTCTGAGGCGGGGCCTTGGTCAGGTCGGGGACCGACAGCGTCCCGGAGGCCGCCGCCGTGGTGTCGTGCGGCGGGGCCGCCGCGGCCGCGGCGGGCTTCTCCTCGCGCGCGGCCGGCACGGGAGCGGCGGGCACGGGAGCGGTGATCTCCACGCCCTCGGGCTCCACGGAGATGCCGTGCGTGAGGTCGGCGACCAGCGGGGAGGGCGGCATCCCGCCGTAGACCACCCCGTCCAGGGCGGCGGCGGCCGCGGCCGCCACGTCGACGGCGTCCATCTCGCGGTGCATGGCCGGCCGGGCGGCGGACCGCCGCGGGCGCCGGCGCCGGGCGAGAGCCTCCTCCTCGGCCGCGTCCGGGGACCCCGCCGGACCGCTCTCGGCGGAACGGGCCCGCCACTGCTCGGCGTCGTGCCGGGCGGAGCTCTCCGCCTGCTCCCCGTACCCCTCGTCGTACTCGTTCGGCGCGATGACCCCCAGCCGGATGCCCGCGCGCCGCAGCCGCTGCGGGATCGCGTTGACGGGGGTGGCGGTGACCACCAGCAGTCCGAAGACCGTGAGCAGCACCAGCATCGGCACGGCCAGCGGCGCGCCCATGGTGAAGATCAGCGGCTTGGAGGCGCCCCAGCCGATCAGCCCGCCCGCGTCCTGCATGGCGGTGGTGCCCTCGTCGCGCCCGGGTGCCCCGCAGGCGATGTGTACGAGCCCCAGGACTCCGATGACCAGCGCGGAGAGCCCGATGCCGATCCGGCCGTTGGCGTCGGCCTGTTCGGGATGGCGGATGAAACGTACCGCCATGACGCCGAGCAGGATGGGCACGAGCAGGTCGAGCCGTCCGAAGGCGCCCGTCACCAGCATGGTGACCAGTTCTCCGACGGGCCCGCTCAGGTTCGACCAGGTCCCGGCGGCGACGATCAGCGCGAGCGCGAGCAGCAGCAGCGCGAGGCCGTCCTTGCGGTGGGCCGGATCGAGGTTCTTCGCACCCTGGCCGATACCGCGGAACACCGCGCCGACCGCGTGCGCGATGCCGAGCCAGACGGCGCGCACCAGCCGCAGCACGCCCCCGGTGGGGGACGGCGCCGGCTTGGGCGCGACCTTCTTGACCGGGCCGCGTTTGGCGGGAGCTGCTTTCTTCGCGGGCGGCTTGCGCGCGGGGGCAGCCTTCTTCGCCGGCGCCGTCGTACGGCCGGTGCGGCCCTTCGCGGTGCCCGCCGTGCTCTGGGAACCCTTACCGGACGTACTTGAGGCCATGGGCCCGAGGTTACCGGTGCGCGCCCCGGTGGACACGCGTGCCCACCCCTTCACCCGTTCGTGTCGTCCCCGGCCGGCGCCGGGAGACGCCCGCGCCCGGGCCCCGCCCTGACGCACCACCAGACCTGACGGATCGCCAGGCGGACCCGGGGAAGGGCCCCGAGGCCTCGCTCAGCCCTGCGCGGGCAGCACGGGAGCGGCGCCCCCGGTCCCCGGCTCCAGCGCGTCGAGCGCCCTGCGCAGTCCGGTGAGCTTGCGTTCCAGGTGGGCCGCGGTCGCCACCACCGCCGGATCGGCGGCTTCCTCGCCGAGCTGCTTGGTCAGCGCCTCCGCCTGCTCCTCCACCGCGGCGAGCCGCGCGGAGAGCTCGGCCAGCAGGCCGGCCGTCTCCTTGGAGCCGTCCGCCGAGCCGTTGGAGCTGCCGCCCTCCAGCTGGAGCCTCAGCAGCGCCGCCTGCTCGCGCAGTTGGCAGTTCTTCGTGTACAGCTCCACGAACACCGAGACCTTGGCCCGCAGCACCCACGGGTCGAAGGGCTTGGAGATGTAGTCCACCGCGCCCGCCGCGTACCCGCGGAAGGTGTGGTGCGGACCGTGGTTGATCGCGGTGAGGAAGATGATCGGGATGTCCCGGGTCCGCTCCCGCCGCTTGATGTGCGCGGCCGTCTCGAAACCGTCCATGCCCGGCATCTGCACGTCCAGCAGGATGACCGCGAAATCGTCCGTCAGCAGCGCCTTGAGCGCTTCCTCCCCCGACGACGCCCGGACCAGTGTCTGATCGAGCGCGGAGAGGATGGCCTCCAGCGCCAGCAGATTCTCCGGCCGGTCGTCGACCAGGAGGATCTTGGCCTTCTGCACCATGCCCTGTCCTCCTCGCCCCGGCATGGGGCCTCCCCGGCTCCTGGCACCGGCCTGTGCGCCGGGCCCCGCCCCAGAGGATGGCATCCTTGCGCCGTCCGTCCTTGTGCCGGTCATCGTAGCCCCAGTCCCGAGATCGCCACACCCTGTCACCAAGATGTCACTGTGCACGAAGCGGAAACGTGGTGGGAGGGCAGAAGGTTCCCTCGGGAGTCCCTCTCCGCCCGCCCGATCACGCCTCAGTTTCCGCGCATATGCCCTTCCATGACCGACAGTAGATAGTCGGGCTCCACCGGCTTGGTCACGTAGTCCGAGGCTCCGGACTCGATCGCCTTCTCCCGGTCCCCCTTCATCGCCTTCGCCGTCAGCGCGATGATCGGCAGCCCCTCGAACTGCGGCATCCGCCGGATCGCCGAGGTCGTCGCGTACCCGTCCATCTCCGGCATCATGATGTCCATCAGCACCAGCGCCACGTCGTCGTGCTGCTCCAGGACCTCGATGCCCTCCCGGCCGTTCTCCGCGTACAGCACCGCCAGCCCGTGCTGCTCCAGCACGCTGGTCAGCGCGAAGACGTTGCGCACGTCGTCGTCCACGATCAGCACCCGCTCGCCGTGGAAGTCGTACGTCCGCGGTGCCACCGGCAGCGGTTCCTCCACGGCCCACGCGTCCGCGTCGCCCTGCCCCGGCACCTCCGCCCGCAGCATCGGCTCGCTCAAGGCCTTGCGCCGCCGCCGGAACAACGCCGAGGACCCCTGCCCCACCGGCTCCCCGGCACGTGGCAGCGCCACCGGCTGCACGGGCGTTACGGGGCCCTGCTCGGCCGGGGCCGCCGGCAGCGCGGGCCGCGCCTCCTCGGCCGCCGGGCGGCGGTACAGCTCCGCGCGCCCGCCGCCGGGCGTCGGCGGCGCGTACCCCTGCGGGGGCAGCTCGCTCGGGTGCAGCGGCAGGTACAGCGTGAAGGTGGAACCGCGGCCGGGCTCGCTCGCCGCGTGGATCTCCCCGCCCAGAAGCCGGGCGATCTCCCGGCTGATGGACAGCCCGAGGCCGGTGCCGCCGTACTTGCGGCTGGTGGTGCCGTCGGCCTGCTTGAACGCCTCGAAGATCACCAGCATCTTGCTCGCCGCGATCCCGATCCCGGTGTCGGTCACCGAGAAGGCGATCAGGTCGGCGTCCGCCTCGCGCAGCGAACCCGCCTCCAGCAGCTGCTCGCGGATCGCCAGGGGCACGTCCGCGCCGGCGGGCCGGATCACCAGCTCCACCGCCCCGGTGTCCGTGAACTTCACCGCGTTCGACAGGAGGTTGCGCAGCACCTGCAGCAGCCGCTGCTCGTCGGTGTGCAGGGTCGCCGGGAGCTCCGGAGAGACCCGTACCGAGAAGTCGAGCCCCTTCTCCGCGGTGAGCGGCCGGAAGGTGGCCTCCACGTAGTCGACGAGCTGCACCAGCGCGATCCGGGTCGGCGAGACATCCATCTTCCCGGCCTCGACCTTCGACAGGTCGAGGATGTCGTTGATCAGCTGGAGCAGGTCCGAGCCGGCCCCGTGGATGGTCTCGGCGAACTCCACCTGCTTCGGCGAGAGGTTCTCGTCCGCGTTGTCCGCGAGCAGCTTGGCCAGGATCAGCAGGGAGTTGAGCGGGGTCCGCAGCTCGTGGGACATGTTCGCCAGGAACTCGGACTTGTAGCGCATCGAGACCGCGAGCTGCTCGGCGCGCTCCTCCAGGACCTGCCGGGCCTCCTCGATCTCGGTGTTCTTCACCTCGATGTCCCGGTTCTGCTGGGCCAGCAGTTCGGCCTTCTCCTCCAGTTCGGCGTTGGCGGCCTGGAGGGCCTTCTGCCGGTTCTCCAGCTCGTCGGAGCGCTCGCGCAGCTGCTCGGTCATCTCCTGCGACTGCTTGAGCAGCATCTCCGTCTTGGAGTTGACGGAGATCGTGTTGACGCTCGTACCGATCATCTCGGCGATCTGGCTGAGGAAGTCCTTCTGGATCTGCGTGAAGGGCTGGAAGGAGGCCAGCTCGATGACGCCGAGCACCTTCCCCTCGAAGAGCACCGGCAGCACGATCACGTGCGCCGGCGGGGCCTCGCCCAGCCCGGAGGAGATCTTCAGGTAGCCGGGCGGGGTGTTCTCGATGAGAACCATCCGCTTCTCCTCGGCCACCATCCCGATCAGTCCCTCACCCGGCCGGAAGGAGATGGGCATCTGGCCGCCGGCGTACGCGTAACTCCCGCGCATCCGCAGCTCGTACGAGCCGTCCGCGCCCCCGTCGGTCCCGATCTCGGTGGTGCCGCCGGCCGGCAGCGCCAGGAAGAACGCCCCGTGCTGCGCGGAGACCACCGGGGTCAGCTCGCTCATGATCAGCGAGGCCACGTCGTCCAGCTCGCGGCGGCCCTGCATCAGGGCCGAGATCCGGGCGAGGTTGCCCTTGAGCCAGTCCTGCTCCTTGTTGGCCAGGGTCGTGTCGCGCAGGTTGGCGATCATCGTGTTCAGGTTGTCCTGGAGGACCTGGATCTCGCCCGCCGCGTCCACGTCGATCTTGAGGTTCAGGTCGCCGCGGGTCACCGCCGTGGCGACGGCCGCGATGGCACGCACCTGCCGGGTGAGGTTCCCGGCCATCTCGTTCACCGACTCGGTCAGGTCCCGCCAGGTGCCGTCCACGTCCCGGACCCGGGCCTGGCCGCCGAGGATGCCCTCGGTACCCACCTCGCGGGCCACCCGGGTCACCTGGTCGGCGAACGACGACAGCTGGTCGACCATCGTGTTGATGGTGGTCTTGAGCTCGAGGATCTCGCCGCGCGCGTCGATGTCGATCTTCTTGGTCATGTCGCCCTTGGCGATGGCGGTCGTGACCATGGCGATCTGCCGCACCTGACCGGTGAGGTTGGAGGCCATGAAGTTCACCGAGTCGGTGAGGTCCTTCCACGTCCCGGACACCCCCGGCACGTGCGCCTGCCCGCCCAGGCGCCCCTCCGTACCCACCTCGCGGGCCACGCGCGTGACCTCGTCGGCGAACGACGACAGGGTCTTGACCATCGTGTTCACGGTGTCGGCGAGCTGCGCGACCTCGCCGCGCGCCTCCACGGTGACCTTTTTCGTCAGATCGCCGTTGGCCACCGCCGAGGAGACCTGCGAGATGTTGCGCACCTGCGAAGTGAGGTTGTTGGCCATCAGGTTGACGTTGTCGGTCAGGTCCTTCCAGATGCCGGTCACCCCGCGCACCCGGGCCTGACCGCCGAGGATGCCCTCGGAACCCACCTCGCGGGCCACCCGGGTCACCTGCTCCGCGAAGGAGGACAGCTGGTCCACCATCGTGTTCACGGTGGTGACGAGCTCCAGGATCTCGCCCTTGGCGTCGACGGTGATCTTCTTGGAGAGGTCGCCCGTGGCGACCGCCGTCGTCACCTCGGCGATGTTGCGCACCTGCGACGTCAGGTTGTTCGCCATGAAGTTGACGGACTGGGTGAGGTCCTTCCAGGTGCCGGAGACGCCCTTCACCTCCGCCTGGCCGCCCAGGATGCCCTCGGTGCCCACCTCGCGGGCCACCCGGGTCACCTGCTCAGCGAAGTTCGAGAGCTGGTCGACCATCGTGTTGAGGGTGTTCTTCAGCTCGAGGATCTCGCCGCGCGCGTCCACGTCGATCTTCTGCGACAGGTCGCCGCGCGCCACCGCCGTCGCGACCTGCGCGATGTTGCGCACCTGCGAGGTCAGGTTCCCGGCCATGCCGTTCACCGAGTCCGTCAGGTCGCGCCACACGCCGGCCACGCCCGGCACCTGCGCCTGACCGCCGAGCCGGCCTTCCGTACCCACGTCACGGGCCACCCGCGTCACCTGCTCCGCGAAGGCCGAGAGCTGGTCGACCATCGTGTTGATGGTGTTCTTCAGCTCCAGGATCTCGCCGCGGGCGTCCACGTCGATCTTCTGCGACAGGTCACCGCGCGCCACGGCCGTGGTCACCTGGGCGATCTGGCGCACCTGGGAGGTCAGGTTGCCGGCCATGAAGTTGACGGAGTCGGTGAGCTCCTTCCACGTGCCGGACACCCCCTCGACCCGCGCCTGACCGCCGAGCCGGCCCTCCGTGCCCACGTCACGGGCCATCCGCGTGACCTGGTCGGCGAAGGAGGACAGCTGGTCCACCATCGTGTTCACGGTGTTCTTCAGCTGGAGCATCTCGCCGGAGACGTCCACGGTGACCTTCTGCGACAGGTCGCCGTTGGCCACCGCCGTCGTCACCTGCGCGATGTTGCGGACCTGCCCGGTGAGGTTGCGGAAGGCGGTGTTCACCGAGTCGGTGAGGTCCTTCCACGTACCGGCCGCACCCGGCACCTGCGCCTGGCCGCCCAGTTCGCCCTCGACACCGACCTCGCGGGCCACGCGGGTCACTTCGGCACCGAAGGACTGGAGCTGGTCCACCATCGTGTTGACGGTGTTCTTCAACTCCAGCATCTCGCCGGCCACGTTGACCGTGACCTTCTGCGACAGGTCGCCGTTGGCCACGGCCGTCGTCACCTGCGCGATGTCGCGCACCTGCGTGGTGAGGTTGCGGAAGACCGTGTTCACCGAGTCGGTGAGGTCCTTCCACGTACCCGCCGCACCCGGCACCTGCGCCTGACCGCCGAGCAGGCCCTTCGCGCCGACCTCGCTCGCCACGCGCGTGACCTCGTCCGCGAAGGTCCGCAGCGTCTCGGTCATCTGATTGATCGTTTCGGCCAGCTGCGCGACCTCGCCGCGCGCGCTGACCCGCACCTTCTGCGACAGGTCTCCGTTGGCGACGGCCGTCGTGACCTGCGCGATCCCGCGCACCTGGGCCGTCAGGTTGCCCGCCATCGTGTTGACGGAGTCGGTGAGGTCCTTCCACACGCCCGCGACCCCGGGCACCTTCGCCTGGCCGCCGAGCTCGCCCTCGGTGCCCACCTCGCGGGCCACCCGGGTCACCTCGGACGAGAACGAGGACAGCTGGTCCACCATCGTGTTCACGGTGTTCTTCAGCTGGAGCATCTCGCCGGCCACGTGCACCGTGACCTTGCGCGACAGATCGCCCTTCGCCACCGCCGTCGTCACGAGAGCGATGTCACGCACCTGAGCGGTGAGCCGGTACGCCATCGTGTTGACGGAGTCGGTCAGATCCTTCCAGGATCCGGACATTCCGCGCACCTGGGCCTGGCCGCCGAGCTTGCCCTCGGTACCCACCTCCAGCGCCACCCGCGTCACCTCGTCGGTGAACGCGGAGAGCTGGTCGACCAGGTTGTTGACCGTCCGCCCGACCTTCAGGAACTCCCCGCGCAGCGGATGCCCGGCCCCCTCGGCCGCTTGCGTCCGCAAGTCCATCCGCTGGTCGAGATCGCCCTCGGCGACCGCGGACAGCACCCGGCCCACCTCGGACACGGGCCGGGCCAGGTCGTCCACGAGCTGGTTGGAGGCGTCGATCGCGGCCGCCCAGGAGCCCTCGCAGGCACCGGTTTCCAGCCGTTCGCTCAGCTTGCCCTCGCGGCCCACCATGCGCCGCACCCGGGACAGCTCTCCGGTCAGGTGGAGGTTGCGGTCGGCGACCTCGTTGTAGACGGCGGCGATCTCCGCCATCACGCCTTCGCCGGACACCGTCAGCCGCTTGCGGAAGTTCCCGTCCCGCATCGACACCAGGGCCGTGAGCAGCCTGTTCAGGGCCGCGGTATCGACCTCCGTCGTCACTCCCCGCCGGGACCGTCCGCCCTTCGGGCGCGTTCCCGTACGCCGCACCGCCGCGCCAGACTCCACCGTGTCCCTCCCGAAAGGGTCGACCGCTGTTCCACCGGGCACCTTGCTCATCAACCTGTGCCCATTAAGTACCTGACTCCAAGCCTGCCCAGTGTTTCACCCTGGCCGAACCCGGCCATAACACTCCGGCACCATCGCACACCGGCCGCACCCTGCGGGTGGATTCCCCGACGACGGCACCATGGCGACCGCGAAGGTAAGTAACCTGGCACCCACTGTCCACCGCGTCGAAGGAGACTCGTGATCACGGCACGGGCGGCTGCCAGTTTCGATCCCCTCGGGCGCTCGGTCGCCGCCGCCCGCGCGTTCGTCCGCGACACCCTCCAGGGCTGGGGCTTCGCGGACATCGTCGACGACGCGGTGGTCCTCACCAGCGAACTCGTCACCAACGCCGTGGTCCACGCCGGCACCCGCGCCGAAGTCCTGTGCCTGCGCACCGGGGACGGCGTACGGGTCGAGGTCGCCGACCGCTACCCGGAACGCGAACTCCCCCTCCACCACCCCGGCGAGCGCCCGTACGCCGACCCCGACCGCGAGAACGGCCGCGGGCTGATGCTCTGCGCCGCCCTCGCCACCCGCTGGGGCGTGGAGTACACCGCCACCCAAAAGCACGTGTGGTTCCGGCTCGACATGCCGGACCGTCCGGTCGGTACCCGGTCCGCCGGCCCCGTCGTCCCCGACCAGCTCCTCCCGCTCGCCGACAGCCGCGTCCGCGTCGCCGTCCTCCAGATCGACGCCACCGACACCATCTGCGCCTGGAACGAGGACGCCGAGATCGTCTTCGGCCACCCCGCCGAGAAGGCCGTCGGCCGCCCCCTCGCCGAACTCGCCGCCTGGCCGCAGACCCCCGGCACCGGCACCGGCATCGCCGAGGCCCTGCGCCTGTCCCGCTGGGAGGGCAGCTACGGCATCCGCGGCGCCGACGGCCGCGTCATCCCCGTCTACGCCTCCCACCTGCGGGTCCGCGACGCCCACGGCGAGCCCTCCATCGTCTGCCTCCTCGTCCACGACGACGAGCGCGCCCTGCTCATGAGCCCCGTACGCGTCCCCGCCGACGGCGGACACCTCGCCGATTCCCGGCCCACGGACCCCTTCGAGATCTTCATCGGCTCCCCCGCCCCCGACGACCTCGACGGCCTCCTCCAGCGCACCGTGGAACGCGCCCGCGACCTCCTCGACGCCGACTCCGCCTTCCTCCTGTTGGCCACCGACGACGAGACCGAGCTGGAGGTCCGCGCCACCACCGGTCTGCCCTCCACCCGCCAGCGCTTCGCCCGCGTCCCCGTCGAGGCCGGCACCAACCGGTACGGCAGCGCCCGCATGCCCGCCGTCCACGACGACCTCGCCGTCGTCCCCGGAGCCGTCCCGCTCCTGGAGAACACCGGCATGCGCTCCGCCGTCACCGTCCCCCTCAAGGTCGAGGGCCGCCTCACCGGCTCCCTCGGCGTCGCCACCGAGGCCCCCGGCCGCTACTCCAACGACGAGGCCCTGCGCCTGCAGTTCGCCGCCGACCGCATCGCCCTCGCCGTCGAGTCCGCCCGGCTCGGCGAGCTCGAACGGCTGCGCCGCGGCTCCCTCTCCTTCCTGGTCGAGGCCTCCGACCTGCTCGCCGGCACCCTCGACCGGGACCAGACCCTGGCCCTCATGGCCCAGATGACCGTCCCCACCCTCGCCACCTGGTGCGCCGTCTACACCATCGCCGACCAGTCCTCCGACCCGTACCTCTCCTACGTGCTCCACGAGGACGAGGAACGCATCGACGGCCTCAAGGAACTGCTCTCCCGCGTCAGCCCGCCCGAACCGGTCCGCGAGGCCGGCGCCCGCCCCTGGCCCTCGACCGCCCTCGCGGTCGGCGGCGAGACCGTGGTCCTCCCCCTCCTCGCCCGCAACCGCGTCATCGGCATGCTGACCCTCGGCAAACCCTCCGAGGAGCACTTCCGCCAGGAGATCCTCGAACTCGCGGAGGACCTCTCCCGCCGCGCCGCGCTCGCCCTGGACAACGCCCGCCTCTACTCCGAGCGCACCGCCATCAGCCGTTCCCTCCAGCGCAGCCTGCTGCCCCCCGGCTCCCCCGCCATCCCCGGCATCGAGGTCGAGGTCATCTACCGGGCCGCCGGCGAGGGCAACGAGGTGGGCGGCGACTTCTACGACGTCTTCCCGATCCGCCCCGGCGTCTACGGATTCGCCATCGGCGACGTCTGCGGTACGGGCCCCGAGGCGGCCGCCGTCACCGGCCTGGCCCGCCACGCCCTGCGCCTCCTGGCCCGCGAGGGCCTCGGCGGCCCGGCCGTACTGGAACGCCTCAACGCGGCGATCCTCGACGAGGGTGCCCGCAGCCGCTTCCTCACCCTCCTCTACGGAGAGCTCCACCCCCAGCCCGACGGCAGCGCCCTCATGAAGGTCGTCTGCGCGGGCCACCCGCTCCCCTTGCGCCTGCGCCCGAACGGAGAGGTCCTCCCCGCGGCGGACCCCCAGCCGCTCCTCGGCGTCCTGGACGACCTGGAGCTCTACGAGCAGACCCTCACCCTGGACCCGGGCGACGTCCTGCTCTGCGTCACGGACGGCGTCACCGAACGCCGCGAGGGCACCCGCATGCTCGGCGACGACGGCCTCGCCGAGGTCCTCACCACCTGTACGGGCCTCACCGCCGGCGCCGTCGCCTCGCGCGTCCTGCGCGCCGTGGAACGCTTCGCCGCCGAGCCGGCCTCGGACGACATGGCCATCCTGGCCTTCCGCTTCCCGCGTCAGCGCTAC
>NZ_JBSGXB010000169.1:0-16616 GCF_053609185.1 Streptomyces sp. NPDC054956
TGTCCCGGGCGTACGGGCATTCGGCGACCGATCCCGACCCGGAGGACGCCCGGCGCAATCAGGAGCTCTTCGGGGTGCGCACCCCCGCCGAGCTGGTCTCCCGCTACCACCTCGGCGGGATCGTCTACTTCGGCTGGGCGCACAACACCCGTGACCCGCACCAGATCGCCGCGCTGTCGGCCGGGCTCCAGAAGGCCGCCGCCGACTCCGGGGCTGGCGTCCCGCTGCTGCTCTCCATCGACCAGGAGCACGGCGCCGTGGCCCGCGTGGGCAAGCCCGCGACCCTGCTCCCGGGCGCGATGGCGCTGGGGGCCATGGCCCCCGACGGCGGCGCGGCGAGCGCCGAGGCCCGCCGGGCCGCGCGCCTCGCGGGCACCGAGCTGGCCGCGATGGGCATCCGGCACGACTACGCGCCGGTGGCCGACGTGAACGTGGACCCGGCCAACCCGGTCATCGGCGTACGGTCCTTCGGCTCCGACCCGCAGGCCGTGGCGGCCCTGGTCGCCGCCCAGGTCCGCGGCTACCAGGGCGCGGGCGTGGCCGCCACCGTGAAGCACTTCCCGGGCCACGGGGACACCGGTACCGACAGCCACGTCGGGCTGCCGCTGATGAAGCACACCCGCGCGCAGTGGGAGGAGCTGGACGAGCCGCCGTTCCGCGCGGCCGTGGAGGCCGGCGTGGACGTGGTGATGACGGCGCACATCGTCTTCCCCGCGCTCGACCCCTCGGGGGACCCGGCGACCCTCTCGCGGCCCATCGTCACCGGGATCCTGCGCGAACGCCTGGGCTTCCGCGGGGTGGTGGTCACCGACGCCCTCGACATGGCCGGGGTCCGCCAGAAGTACGGGGACGACCGGGTCCCGGTGCTGGCCCTAAAGGCGGGCTGCGACCAGCTGCTCAACCCGCCGGACCTCGGGCTCGCCCATCGCAGCGTGCTGGCGGCCGTGGAGGCGGGCGAGCTGACGCGGGCCCGGATCGAGGAGTCGGTGCTGCGCATCCTGGAACTCAAGGACCGCCGGGGGCTGTTCGACCAGGACCCGGCGCAGACCTCCGCCCCGGGCGACGCGGTGGACGCGGCCGTCGGCACCCCGGCGCACCTGGCCGCCGCCGACGAGATCGCGGGCCGGACCACGACCCTGCTGGCCAACCCGCGGAACCTGCTGCCGCTGGACCCGGCGGACCGGCCGAAGCTCCTGGTCACGGGGACCGACCCGGTCTCCCCCACGGGCACCACGGGCCCCCCTACGACGGTACTGGCCCGGGAGCTGTCCGCGCTGGGCTGCCGGGCCACGGCCCTGCCGCCCGCCCGCGCGGCGGCCGCCGCTCCCGGGAACGCGGCCGTGCTCGTGTGCACGTACAACGTCCCGGAGGGGGCGAGCCCGCAGCGGGACCTGGTCACGGAGCTGCTGGCCACCGGGGTTCCGGTGGTCCTCGTGGCGATCCGCAACCCGTACGACCCGGCCAGGCTGCCGCGGTGCGCGGCCGAACTGGCGACGTACACCTGGACGGACGTGGAGCTGCGGGCCGCGGCCCGGGTGATCACCGGGGCCCTGCGGCCCACCGGGCGCCTGCCGGTGCCGGTGCCGGGCCGCTACCCGCTGGGCCACGGGCTGACGTACTAGCCGGCGCTGCCGGCCCGCGTACGCCTCCCGTGGCCCCTCGGGCGTGGTGCGGTGCTACGGCCGCAGCATCGCCTCGCGCTCCAGCTCCACCTTGTCGAGCTGCGCGTCCGGCTGCGCCAGCGGTGCGGCGTTCGCCGGGCCCGCGAGCGCGGCGGCCGGAGCCACCCCGGCCCACTGCAGGATCTTCGAGGTGGCCAGCGCCTTCTCGCTCTCCTGGAGCTTGGCGACGTTGGCACCGTGGTTGGCGCCCGGCGCGATCATGACGTAGCTGTCGCGCGCCCCGTGGCCGAGGTGGAAGGGCTCGGCACCCCACGGGTCGTTCTGCCCGTAGACGAAGAGCATCTGGTTCGCGTTGTGCTTGACCCAGGTGTCCACGTCCCGCATGGCCCACGGCTGGAAGGTCATGGGGATGTCGCGGGGGACGAAGTTGCGCGGCGGCTGGTAGCCGTAGCGGCTCAGGTTGCCCAGGTGGGGCTGCTTGATGTCGGGCGAACCGAGCTGCGTGCCCGCCTGGTAGTAGTACGGCGTGTACGTCTGCAGGCCCTGGTCGGCGTAGGCCGAGAAGCCGGAGATCGCATCGACCGTGTCCCAGATCTCCTGGTCCGTCGCGGTGGCGGCGGCCGGGACGGTGGCGCAGTCGGCGAGCAGGCTGTACTGCCAGAAGGCCCACACGTAGTCGAGGACGACGGCCTCGTACGCCTTGTCGAGGTTGCCGACGGTGGTGAAGGTCCAGCCGTTCTCGGCGGCGGCGGCCGCGTACTTGGCCTCCAGCGGCTCGCGGCGCACGAGCGCCTCGCGCTGCACCCCGTTCAGCTTGTCCCGGCACTCCTTGGTGCCGACGTTCTCGAAGAACCGGTCGTAGGCCGAGTCCTCCTTGTTCACCACGTCGTTGGGGGCGACGTACGCGACGACGCCGTCCATGTCGCGCGGGTAGAAGCGCTCGAAGTAGGTGGCGGTCATGCCGCCCTTGCTGCCGCCCGTGGCGAGCCAGTTCTTCTTGTAGATCTTCTTCAGCGCGGTGAAGATCCGGTGCTGGTCACTGGCGGCCTGCCAGATGTCGAGCTTCGACCAGTTGGCCGGGTCGGGCCGCGAGGGAGTGAAGAATCGATACTCCAAGGACACCTGGTTGCCGTCGATTATGGTCGTCGGCTCGCTGCGGCGCGGGTTGGTGTTGACGTTGTAGCCGGAGGTGAAGAACACCGTGGGCCGGGAGACGTCCTTGTGCAGCAGGGTCAGGCGCTGCTTGAAGGTGCCCTTCCACGGCGCGCGGTGGTCGACCGGCTGCTCGTAGTTCAGTACGAAGAAGCGGTAGCCGGCGTACGGCTTCTCCTCGATCAGGCTCATCCCCGGGACAGCGAGGATCTGGTCCTTGATGTCCGTGGTGGCGGTGGCATCCGTGGCGGCGGCAGGCTCCGCGGCGGTGGCCGCTTGTGCCGTGGCGCCGGCCGCCCCCATGGTGCCGATGAGCACCACGAGCGACAGCAGCCATCCGAGCTTCTTGCGCATTCACCCTCCCCTTGAGTTCACTTCGGTCGCCGTGAACCTAGCGGGGGCAGCGCACGCCTGAACAGACCTAGTTGGGCCGGTCCGTCAGCACAGTATCCAGCCGGAATCGACGGATCCGGTCCCCACGCTCCCCTTTACATACACACAGCGGTTGATCGCGTGGACGGTGACGGGTCCGGCATAGCGGGTGAATTGCCCCGAATCGCGGACCGGATATCCACCGCGCGGCTGGATGCTCACCGCCATCGGGCGGCGCCGCCCGGGGTCACGGGCGACCGCCACCGCACAGGCCTGGTCGCGGGTCTTGTACACCCGCACCTCGCCCGTCGAGAACGGCAGCGTCACCTCCAGCCGCCCCGCGCACCCGCCGGTCGCCGCGTGCGCCGGCTGCGCCACGAGCAGCGCGCCGGCGACCGTCCACAGCGTCGCCGTGACCACACCGAGGCGGGCGACCAAGCGGCCGCGCCCCGTCCGCGCCTTCAACACCCTGTCCCCCATCGGTCGTACGTACAACGTGCGTACGCACGTACGACGCCCGGCTCCCTCGAAAGGTTGCGGCGGACAAGGAATTCAGCCCTCCGCACTCATTCGACGCCCGCCGCGTGGTCGAAGACCGACTCCCGGGGCCGGACCAGGGTGGCCACGGCGATCGACTGGAGGCGGGTGGTGCGCACGGCGGGATGGTTGGCCTCGCCGAAGATCCCGCCCGTCGCGCCCGTGCCGCCGTTGTACGGGACCACCGGCAGGCAGCCGATGTGCGAGTCGTTGACCTTCAGCATGCCGCCGTTGACCACCTCCCCGCAGAACCGCTCCACGACCTCCTCGTCCCGCGACCACAGGGAGTTGCGCAGTCCGTAGCGGTTGGCGTTGAGGAAGCCGATGGCCTCCTCCAGCCGGGCCGGCGCCTCGGGCACGACCACGCACAGCAGCGGGAAGAAGGTCTCCTCGCGGAAGGCGCGCAGCCGGCCGGCCGCCTCCAGCCCCTCCACCCGGACGACCGCCGGGCGGATGAACGGCCCTGCCGCATCCGGTACGTCGTCCACGTCCACGAACTCGCCGCCGCACAGGAGCTCCCCGCCGGCCGCCAGCACCTCGTCGAGGAACTCGCCGAACTCCGCCCGCTTGACCACCGGGCTCAGCACCGTGTCCGGATCCTCCGGCGGCCCGGGCCGGATCTCCCGCACCCGCTCCACCAGATCCTTCAGCAGGCGCTCGGCCACCTCCGGGTGGACGATCGCGAACTTGGGGGTCATGCAGATCTGACCCGAGCCGTAGTACCGCTCGCACAGGGCCCGCGCGGCGAGCTCGGTCTCGGCGTCGTGCCACACCAGGACCCCGTCGTTGCCGGACAGTTCGAGTACGGGCTTCTTCCCCGCGGCCACGCACTCCCGCTCCAGCTTGAGGCCCTGCTCGGAGCCGCCGAAGAAGACGAGGTCGTCGCAGTCGGGGCTGTCCAGCCACTGGCGCACCACGGCGCGGGCGTGCGTGGAGAGCACGCTCAGGGTGCCGGGCGGGGCGCCGAGGCGCTCCAGGGCCGGGGCCACGATCTCCCGGTAGACGAAGCCGACGCCCAGCGGGGCGGTGGGCGGCGCGTTGACGACCAGGCTGTTGCCCGCGGCGAGCACCAGTGCCCCGTAGAAGGAGTTGGAGGTCGGGGCGTTGCGCGGCGGGCTCAGGCACACCACCCCGTCCGGCTTGCGCACCATGCGGACCGAGCGGCCCGCCGAGGTCCGCTCGGGCTCGCGCAGCCGCGCGGCGAAGTCGGCGACGGAGTCCGGGTGGAACGAGGCGGCCACCGAGTCCAGCTCCCAGGCGGCCAGCCGCCGGGGGTGGCCCTCGGCGATCAGCAGGTCGGTCAGCTCGTCCCGCCGCTCGGCCACGGCCCGGCGTACCGCGTGCAGCAGCTCCAGCCGGCCGGCGAGCGGGATCCTCGCCCACTCCGGCTGGGCGGCGCGGGCACCTGCCAGGGCGCGGAGCCCCTGCTCGGGGGTGGACATGGCGACGCGGCCGGCGAGCAGCCGGTCGTCGTACGGGAGGTCCTCGCCCCGTTCCAGCCGGGCCTTGAGGCCGAGCACCTCGAAGGGCTCGCGCAGGAGTTGACCCACCCGGGGCCAGTAGACCCAACGGGTGCCGGGCTCCGCGACGCCGTTGACCCATACCTCGTAAGAGTGCATCCACAACTTCCTAGCGGGATAACGGGAGTTCACGATCAAGGAGGAGATTACGCTAGGTGAACGCGAGACCCCGCACCGTAGCCGTGAAAGGCAACTGAAATGACGAACGACCTGCTCGACCGCAAGCTGGACCGCGCCTTCACGCACCTGGACGTCAACGCGGACCAGGTGATCGACGAGCACGACATCATCGGGCTCGGCTCCCGCCTGCTGTCCGCGCTCGGCGAGCCGGCCACCTCGCCCAAGGCGACCGAAGTGATGGGCGGGCTCGTCGACTTCTGGCAGGAGCTCTTCACCGAGCTGGACATCGACCGGGACGGCAAGGTCACGCCCGAGGAGTACAAGCAGGGCATGACGCGCCTGTACTCGGGCGGCGGCGCGGCGTACGACAAGTCGTTCCGGCCGATGGTCCGGGCGATGCTCCTGGTCGTCGACACCGACGGCGACGGGCGGGTCAGCCCCGAGGAGTTCCACAAGGCCCAGCTGGCCTTCGACACGAAGCTCGGCCGCGAGGACGCGGACGCGCTCTTCGCCCGCATCGACAAGAACCACGACGGGTTCCTGTCCGTGGACGAACTCCTCGACGCCGTACGCGAGTACTACACCGGGGACGACGAGGACGCCCCCGGGAACCTGCTCTTCGGCGAGCTCTGAGCACGGCCGGCCGGACCGGGCCCCGAGTGCCGCCCCCGCGGGCGGCGCTCGGGGCCCGCGTCGTCAGGCCGCCGCGTGCTCGTCCTCGCCGACGAAGGTCCGCCACAGCCGCGCGTAGCGGCCGCCCCGGGCCAGCAGTTCGGCGTGGGTGCCGTCCTCCGCCACCCGGCCGCGGTCCATGACCACGACCCGGTCGGCGCGCGCGGCGGTCGTCAGGCGGTGCGCCACGACCAGGGTGGTGCGCTTGCCCGCGAGCCGGTCGGTGGCCTGGTTGACCAGGGCCTCGGTGGCCAGGTCGAGGGCGGCGGTGGCCTCGTCGAGCAGCAGTACGTCGGGGTCGACGAGCTCGGCGCGGGCCAGCGCGATCAGCTGGCGCTGGCCGGCCGAGAGGTTGCGGCCGCGTTCGGTGACGGTGTGCAGGTAGCCGCCGTCGAGGGTGGCGATCATGTCGTGGGCGCCGACCGCGTGCGCGGCGGCCTCCACCTCCGCGTCGCTCGCCTCAGGGCGCCCGTAGGCGATGGCGTCGCGGACCGTGCCCGGGAAGAGGTACGGCTCCTGGGGGACGACCCCCAGCCGGTGCCGGTAGCCCGTCAGGTCCAGCTCGCGCAGGTCCACCCCGTCGGCGGTGACCCGGCCGGACGTCGGATCGTAGAACCGGGCCACCATCTTGACCAGCGTGGACTTGCCCGCCCCGGTCTCGCCGACGAAGGCGACGGTCTGCCCGGCGGGGATGCGCAGGCTGATTCCGGCCAGTGCCTGTTCCTTCTCGCCGCGCTCCTCGGCGGTGCCGTAGGAGAAGTGGACCCCCTCGAAGGCGATCTCGCCGCGCAGCTCCGGGACCTCCCGGGGTGCGGCGGCGCGGGGGGTGCTGGTCGGCTCGCGCAGCAGGCCCTGGATCCGGCCGAGGGAGACGGTGGCCTGCTGGTAGCCGTCGAAGACCTGGGAGAGCTGCTGGACCGGGGCGAAGAACAGGTCGATGTAGAGCAGGTACGCGACCAGCGCGCCGGTGGTGAGCGTGGCGGCCTCCACCCGGCCCGCGCCGACGATCAGCACGGCGGCCGCGGCTCCGGAGGACAGCAGCTGCACGAACGGGAAGTAGACCGATATCAGCCACTGGCCGCGGACCCGGGCCTCGCGGTAGGAGTCGCTGCGCTCGGCGAAGCGGGCGGCCCCGGAGTGCTGCCGGCGGAAGGCCTGGACGATGCGCAGCCCGGCCACCGACTCCTGGAGGTCGGCGTTGACCAGGCCGACCCGGTCGCGGGCGAGCTCGTACGCGGCGACCGACTTGCGGCGGAAGACGATCGTGCCGAGCACCAGCACGGGGAGGGTGGCGAAGACGATCAGCGCCAGCTCCACGTCGAGGACGAGCAGGGCGACCAGGATGCCGAGGAAGGTGAAGACGGAGACGACGGCGGTGACGAGCCCGGTCTGCAGGAAGCTGGACAGGGCGTCCACGTCCGTGGTCATCCGGGTCATGATCTTGCCGGTGAGCTCGCGCTCGTAGAAGTCGAGGCCGAGGCGCTGGAGCTGGGCGAAGATCTTGACGCGCAGCGCGTAGAGCACGCGCTCGCCGGTGCGTCCGGTCATCCGGGTCTCGGCGAACTGCGCGGCCCACTGGGCGACGACGACGGCCAGCGCGAGGCCGGCGGCCACCCAGACGGCGCCGAGGGCGGCCGCTTCCACGCCCTTGTCGATGCCGTGCCGGATCAGGATCGGCAGGAGCAGCCCGGACCCCGCGTCGGCGGCGACCAGGCCGAGGGATATCGCGAGCGGCGCCCAGAACCCGCGGAGCAGGCGGCGCAGGTTGTAGCTGTCCTCGGCGGACGCGGCACGGGTCTCGTCCACGTCGGGGGTGTCGTGGGCGGGCGGCAGCGCGGCCACCTGCGCGAGCAGCTCGGGGGTGGCGGGCATGCCGGCGGGGGCGGTGTTCTTCTCGTCCGCCTCCTCCTGGCGGCGCCACAGCTCCGGGGTGATCCCGCCGGCCACGCGGCGCTTGGCGTTGACGGGCTCGGAGTCGATCTCCGCCTCGAGCTCGATGTCCCGCTCGATGTCCCGCTCGAACTCCTCCATCGGCGGGGCGTCGGGGGTCTGCGGGGAGGCGGCGCCGAGCGCGTCCGGGTCGGTCAGCAGCCGCCGGTACAGGGCGGAGCGGCGCTCCAGCTCCTCGTGCGTACCGATGTCGGAGAGCCGCCCGCGGTCCAGTACGGCGATCCGGTCGGCGAGCGCGAGCGTGGAGCGGCGGTGCGCGATGAGCAGGGTGGTGCGGCCCGCCATGACGGTGCGCAGCGCCTCGTGGATCTCGTGCTCGACGCGGGCGTCGACGGCGGAGGTGGCGTCGTCGAGGAGCAGCAGGCGGGGGTCGGTGAGGATGGCGCGGGCGAGCGCGATGCGCTGGCGCTGGCCGCCGGAGAGGGTCAGGCCCTGCTCGCCGACCTTGGTGTCGTAGCCGGCGGGGAGGGCCAGGATGAACCCTTCGGCCTGGGCGGCGCGGGCGGCCGCCTCGACCTGGGCGTCGGTGGCGCCGGGGTGCCCGTAGGCGATGTTGGAGCGGATGGTGTCGGAGAAGAGGAACGAGTCCTCGGGCACCAGGCCGATCGCGCCGCGCAGCGAGTCGTAGGTCAGCTCGCGCACGTCGTGGCCGCCGACGCGGACCGTGCCGTGGTCGGCGTCGTAGAAGCGGGGCAGGAGCAGCGAGACCGTGGACTTGCCGCTGCCGGAGGAGCCCACGAGGGCGACGGTCTCGCCCTCGTCGATGCGGAGCGAGAATCCGTCGAGGACCGGCCGCTCGGGGTCGTACCCGAACCGGACGTCCTCGAACGCGACGGTGGCGGGCGCGTCGGCGGGAAGCTCGGTGGTCCCCTCCGTGATCAGGGGCTCGGTGTCGATGAGCTCGACGACCCGCTCCACGCCGGCGCGGGCCTGCTGGGCGACGGTGAGCACCATGGCGAGCATGCGGACCGGCCCGACGAGCTGGGCGAGGTAGGTCGAGAAGGCGACGAAGGTACCGAGGGTCACCTGCCCCTTGGTGGCCATCCACCCGCCGAGGGCCAGCATGGCGACCTGCCCGAGGGCGGGTACGGCCTGCAGGGCGGGGGTGTAGCGGGAGTTCAGCCGGATGCCGCGCATCCGCCCCGCGAAGAGCCGGCGGCCCGCGTCGCGGAGCTTGCCGGTCTCCTGCTCCTCCTGGCCGAAGCCCTTGACGACGCGGACGCCGGTGACGGCCCCGTCGACGACGGTGGCCACGGCGGCGGCCTGGCTCTGGGCGTACCAGGTGGCGGGGAAGAGCTTCTTGCGGCTGCGCTTGGCTATGAACCAGAGGGCGGGGGCCATGAGCAGCGCGACCAGGGTCAGCAGCGGGGAGAGCCACAGCATGATCCCGAGGGATATCCCGAAGAGCAGGAAGTTCCCGATGGTCATGGGCAGCATGAAGAGCAGCCCTTGGATCAGCTGCAGGTCGCTCGTGGCCCGCCCGACGACCTGCCCGGTGGACAGCTCGTCCTGCCGGCGGCCGTCCAGCCGGGAGATGGTGTCGTACATGTCGGTGCGCAGGTCGTGCTGCACGTCGAGGGCGAGGCGGCCGCCGTAGTACCGGCGTATGTAGGTGAGCACGTACACGAGCACGGCCGCGCCTATGAGCATCCCGGCCCAGGGCCCCATGGGCTTGCTCTTGTCACCGATGACGTCGTCGATGATCACCTTGGTGACGAGCGGCACGACCGCCATGACGGCCATGCCGCCGAGCGAGGAGCCGAGCGCGAGCAGCACGTTGACCTTGTAGCGCCAGGTGTAGGCGGCCAGCCGCCTGCCCCACCCCTGTTTTTCCCCAGCCGCTGTCTCTGCCGCCGCCACGTGAGGCCTCCCCGTTCGTCCTGTCCTGCCGGAAGCCCCAACGCTCCGACCGGCGGATTTCATCCCGCCGCAACAATCGAACAGGTTTACCCGCTGCTGAGCGAGGCGGCCTGGACCATCCGTGGAGACGGGCACCAGGGCGCATCGAACTCAGCGGCGGTAGGCGGCCTTGTCCAGCAGGAGGTCGAAGTCGCCGCGCTCGCCCATCGCCACGAGCCCGTCCAGGGCCCGCAGCCTCTGGAGCCGCTGCTCGGCCTCGGCCGTGACCTCGTCGTCGCTTTCCACGTGCGCCTCCTACGGGGCGTCGAACTCGTACTCCAGGACATAGGCGGAGGCGTCGAGGACCATTTCGTTGACCTCGACGACGCTCCGGTCGCCGGCGTAGGCCGTACGTACGACCAGGACGACGGGCGTCCCGGCGGCCAGCCCCAGGCTCGCGGTCTCCTCCGCGTTGGGCATTCGCGAGCGGACCTCCTCCCGGAAGCGCGCCGGGCCCCGGCCGAGCTCGGCGAGTCGGGCGTAGATCCCGCCGGGCCCGGTGTCCGGCTCGGTGATGGGCGTACCCGCCACGAGCGCGGCGTCGAGGTACGAGGTCGCGAGCATGACGGGCTTCCCGTCGAGCAGGAACCTACGGCGCCGGACGCAGACCGACGAGCCTTCAGGGAGCCCGAGCACGCCGGCGACGGCCTCGGGGGACGGCTCCTCAGTGACCCCGATGAGCTCGACCTCGGGGTCACGTCCCTTGCCCTCTGCGGCCCAGATGGACCCTCCGGCACCCCACACCTCGACGGCCAGCCGCTGGATGCCGCGCCGCCGGATACCGACCCGGAACTCGCGCACGAAGACCCCGGCGCCCTTGCGCGCCTCGGCCAGCCCTTCGCCCTGCAGGACGCCGAGCGCCTGCCGGGCGGTCATCCGGGCGACGCCGTACGTGGCCATGAGGTCGCTCTCACCCGGCAGCCGGTCGCCGGGCCCGTACTCGCCGGAGGCGATGGCGTCCTTCAACGCGGCGGCGATGCGCAGGTACTTGGGCTGCCGTACGGCACCGTCACTCGGCATGCGGTCCTCCCCGATCATCTCCCGACAGCCTAGGGGCGCATCGGAACGGCAGATGCCGTCTGCCCGTGCAACACGCGCCAGCATCGGACATATCTAGATACCCCTTGACCGTCACCTCGCAGGCCGATTCACTATCCACAGGTATCTAGATAGGTGAGGCTCATGACATCGCCCTGCGCCGACGAGAACTTCTGGATCGTGCCCCGCGGCCCCCGCGCCCCCAGCCGGGCCCGCGCACGGCTACGCGAACAACTAGCCGAGTGGGGAGTCGGCCCGGAACCCGCCGAGACGGCGGAGCTGCTGCTCTCCGAGCTGGTCACCAACGCCGTACGGCACGCTCGCGCACCCCACGGCCGGGACATCGGGGTCCGGCTCGCGCGGTACGGCGGGGTGCTGCGCGTGGAGGTGACCGACGCGGGGCCGGCCGTCACCCTCGCTCCCCACGCCGCCGCGGAGTGGGACGAGTGGGGGCGCGGGCTCGCCATCGTGGCCGCGCTCGCCGCCCGCTGGGGGCAGTGCCCCCGGCGGAACGGGATCGGGAAGGCCGTCTGGGCCGAGGTGGCGGCCGGGGACGGCTGATCCCGGTTGCCCTGGCCGCCCCCTCCCGGCGATCCTGTGCGCTCGGCATCCAGGAGGGGGCGGGGCACGTGGGGCTGATTCTCTACCCGGACGACGGGGACACCAACAGTCCGGACGCGAGCTGGTCCTGCGTTCGCTTCGGCGCGTTCAGGCGGCGCCTGGCCCGTTCCGAGGGGTTCGAGCTCGACGGGATGTGGGGCTTCGGCGGCGATCGGCCGTGGACCGAGGTATCGACCGTGCTGGAACCGCTCCTCGACCATCCCGACGTCTGCGGCGACGACATCCCGCCCGCCGACTGCGCAGCGATGCTCCCCCGGCTGGAGGCGATCACCGGGGAGTGGGTCCGGGACGGCAACGACGACGCACCCCTCCACCAACACGTCGAGGACGCCCGCCGACTCGCCGTCGTCCTACGGCTGTGCGCCGAGAAGGACGTAGCGATGATCTTCGGTTGAAGCCCTCCACGAGCCCTCACATGTGCGTCGGGGCGAACATCTTGAGGGTGGTCGGGAGGACCAGGACCGCGGGGCCCGGTTCCGCCAGGGACTTCTTCAGGTCCTCGCGGAGGGTTTCCGGGGTGGTCGTGGTCGCCGGGATGCCGAAGGACTCGGCCAGGGCCGCGAAGTCGGGGCGGGTCAGGGACGTGCCCGTCTCGCAGCCGTACTCGCGCAGGATGCCGTAGCCGCCGTCGTCCACGATCAGCCAGGTGACGTCGAGGTCGTGCTGCTTCGCCGTGGCCAGGTCCGCGATCGAGTACATCGCGCCGCCGTCGCCGGAGACCGCGAGGACCGGGGTGCCCGGTTCAGCCACGCACGCGCCGAGGGCCGCCGGGAAGGCGTAGCCGAGGCCGCCCGCGCCTTGCGCCGAGTGCATGGTGTTGGGGTGCTTGGGGTCGAAGGCCGACCAGGCCCAGTAGGACAGGATCGTCATGTCCCAGAAGGACGGGGAGCGTGCCGGGAGGGCTGCCCGGATCGAGGTCAGGAGCTGCTGCTCCAGGGCCACGTCCTGGGTGGCGAGGCGGGCCGCGATGTCCGCGAGCAGCAGGCGGACCCGCTCCGGGGCCGAGGGGTCCTCGCGCTCCGCGACCGTTTCGAGGAGCGCTTGCAGGGCGAGGCGGGCGTCCGCGTGGATGCCCAGGCCCGCGTGGTTGGACTCCAGCTTCCCGAGGTCCGCCTCGATCTGGACGACCCGGCCCTCCGGGAAGAACGTGTGGTAGTTCGAGGAGAGTTCCCCGAGGCCCGAGCCGACGACCAGCAGGACGTCCGCGTCCTCCAGGAAGTCCGTCATGTGGCGGTCCTCCAGCCAGGACTGGAGGGAGAGCGGGTGGTTCCAGGGGAACGCTCCCTTGCCGCCGAAGGTGGTGACCACCGGCGCGTTCAGCCGCTCCGCCAGCTGCTTCAGCTTGCCCGCCGCGTCCGAGCGGATGACCCCGCCGCCCGCGATGATCACCGGGCGTTCGGCGTTCTCCAGCCAGTGCGCGGCCAGCGCCGTGAGCTCCGGGCGCGGGGCCAGCTCGTGCGGGGTCGCGTCCGTGCCCGTGACCTGGGGGACGATCGTTTCCGCGCGCAGCACGTCCTCCGGGATCTCCACCCACACCGGACCGTGCGGGGCCGTCAGCGCCGACTCCCAGGCCTCGGCGATCACGGACGGGATCTGCGAGGGCGTACGGGCGACGTGGACGGACTTGACCACGTCCCGGAACGAGGCCGACTGGTCCCGCAGTTCGTGCAGGTGCCCGCGCCGGCCGCCGCCCAGGCCCGGGGTCGGGACCTGCGAGGAGATCGCCAGGACGGGGGCCGAGGCCGCGGCGGCCTCCGCCAGCGCCGGGAGCGCCATCAGCGCGCCCGGGCCGGTGGACAGCAGCAGCGGGACGGCCTCGCCGGTCATCCGGCCGTACGCGTCGGCGGCGAAGCCCGCGTTGTTCTCCGTACGCAGCCCGATGAGGCGCAGGTCGGAGCGGCCGACGGCGTCGAAGAGGCCGAGCGCGTGCTGGCCCGGCAGCCCGAAGACGGTGGTCGCGCCGAGCGAGCGCATCGTCTCCACGACCAGGTCCCCGCCCGTACGGCCCGGCGGCGGCGCGAGCGCTGCCGCCTTCTGGGCTTCGGTGGGGCGGAGTACCAGGTCGTGGTCGTGCGTCACGCGCTTACGTGCCCTTCTTGCTGCGCCTTCGCCGCCGCGACGAGGCCTCTCAGCCCTGTCGGGAGGCGGCGATCTGGCGGCTCATGATCGTGGTGAGCTCGTACGCGGTGTGCGAGGCCGCGACCGAGGTGATCTCGGCGTGATCGTACGCCGGGGCGACCTCGACCACGTCGGCGGAAACGAGGTTGCAGGAGGACAGGCCCCGGATGATCTCCAGGAGCTCGCGGGAGGTCATGCCGCCCGCCTCCGGCGTGCCGGTGCCGGGCGCGTGCGCCGGGTCCAGGACGTCGATGTCGATCGAGATGTACAGCGGACGGTCGCCGATGCGCTGGCGCAGCTGGTCCGCGACCTCGTCGGCGCCGCGCCGGTAGACGTCGGCCGAGGTGACGATGCCGAAGCCCATCTTGGCGTCGTCGTCCAGGTCCTGCTTGCCGTACAGCGGGCCGCGCGTGCCGACGTGGGACAGCGCCTCGGTGTCGAGGATGCCCTCCTCCACGGCGCGGCGGAACGGCGTGCCGTGCGTGTACTCGGCACCGAAGTACGTGTCCCAGGTGTCCAGGTGGGCGTCGAAGTGGAGCAGGGCCACCGGGCCGTGCTTCTTGGCGACCGAGCGGAGGAGGGGGAGCGCGATGGTGTGGTCGCCGCCGAGGGTCATCAGGCGGGAGCCGTTGCCGATCAGCTCGTCGGCCGCGGCCTCGATCGTGTCGACGGCCTCGTTGATGTTGAACGGGTTCGCGGCGATGTCGCCGGCGTCGGCGACCTGCGCGAGGGCGAACGGGGAGGCGTCCTGGGCCGGGTTGTACGGGCGCAGCAGGCGCGAGGCCTCGCGGATGGCGTTGCCGCCGAAGCGGGCGCCGGGGCGGTAGGAGACACCGGAGTCGAAGGGCACGCCCACGACGGCCACGTCCGCCTTGCCGCCGACCTCGTCCAGGCGGGGCAGCCGGGCGAAGGTCGCGGGGCCCGCGTAGCGCGGGATGCGGGAGGAGTCGACGGGGCCGCGCGGCTGCGTGCTCATGAGGGGTGCCCTTCTGGAGGTACTGCGGGTTCCTGCTGGTGCGGTCCTTCGAGCGTAAACGGACACCGGGAAGGCGCGAAGTGTACGTTTCATCCATCCAGCTCCCCTGATGTGTACGGAGTATCCATGGAAGCCCCTCCCACTCCGCCGGTCCCGCTCGGCCGGCTGCTGGCCGACCAGGAGCTGGGACTGCGCCATCTGGCCGGGCCCGCCGAGGCCGAGGTGCACGGAGTCCACGCCTCCGAGATGGCGGACCCGACGCCGTACCTGCTGGGCGGCGAGCTGCTGCTGACGGCGGGCGCGGGCCTGGTGGGGGCGGAGCCGGGCGGGGGCCTGGCGGCCGGACCCGGCGGCGGCCCGGCGGACGGCGCGACCGCCGGGACGGTCGACGGGACGGCGGGCGGGACGGCGGGCGGGACGGACGCCGGGGAGTACGTCGCCCGGCTGGTCCGGGCCGGAACCGCGGCCGTCGGGTTCGGGGTGACCCCCGTGCACGAGACCGTGCCGCGCTCCCTCGTCGAGGCCTGCGACCGGTACGGGCTGCCCCTGGTGGAGGTGCCGCCCGGGACCCCTTTCACGGCGGTCGGCCGCAGCGTCTGGCGGTTGATGGCGCAGGCCCGGACGGCCGAGCTGCGCCGGGTCACCGAGGCCCAGCAGTCCCTGGCGGCGGCGGCCGCCCGCCCGGACCCGGTCCCGGCGGTCCTGCGCCGGCTCGCGGCGGCCCTGGGCGGCTGGGCGGGGCTGCTCCCGACCGACCCGGCCCAGGACGCGGGCGCCCCCGAAGCCGCGGCCGGGTCGACACCGGCCGCCACACCCGGGGCCGGTCCGACGCCCACCGCGTCGGCGCCCGGGGGCTCCGGCCGGGTCGGGGTTTTCGCCGGGCCGGTGCCGGGGCCCGAGGTGCTGGACGCGCTCGCGACGCTCGCGCCGCGCGTGGGGCCGGGTGGCGCGGCCACCGCCACCGCCGCGCACGGGGAGCTCCGCCTCGCCGTGCACGCCCTCGGCGACGGCCGGGCCCTCGCGCTGGCCACGCCTTCGCGGGCCCCCGGGGACCACACCGTCGCCTCGGTGGCGGCCGTACTGCTGACCCTGCTCACCGCCCGACGCCCGGCCGGGGCACAGGCGGCGGCCCTGACCGGGCTGCTGCTCGGCGGGGAGCCGGGCGAGGCGCTGGGTCCCGGGCCCTGGTACGCCGTCCACGCCCGGGGGGCCGGTGATCCGCAGGCCCTGGCGGCCGCGCTGGGCACCGTACTGCTGGACCCGCGCGAGGACCCCGTACGCCTGCTCACCGACCGGGAACCCGCACCGCAGCCCGGCTGGCGGCTGGGGGTGAGCGCCCCGGCCTCGCCCGGGGGCCTGCCCGGCGCCGACGCGCAGGCCGGGCGGGCCCTGGAGCGCGCCGAGGCGGCCCGGACCCCGCTGGCCCGGCACACGGACCCCGGCTTCGCGGGCCTGGTCGGCGAGGCCGAGGCCCGCGCCCACGCCGAGGCCCTGCTCGGTCCCCTCTCCCCCGCCCTGCGGGACACCCTGCGCGCCTGGCTGGCCCACCACGGCAGCTGGGACCGCACGGCCGCGGCGCTCGGCGTCCACCGCAACACCGTCCGGCAGCGGATCGCGCGGACCGCCGGCCTGCTGGGGGTCGACCTGGACGACCCGGACACCCGGATGGAGCTGTGGTTCGCGCTGCGGCACGCCGGGGTGCCCGGGGGCTGACCCGGCGTCACGCTCCGGCCCACCGGATCGCCCGGGGGCCGACCCGGCGTCACGCTCCGGCCCACCGGATCGCCCGGGGCCGACCCGGGGAGCAGCCCCCGGCCGGACCGTCTCGCCCGGGGGCGCGGGGTTCCGGGGCTCGGCCCGCCGGGGGTGGCACGCGGGGGGGCGCCGCGGGGGCTCGCGGCCGGGCTTCGCCGCTGCGCGGGCGAAGTCCCCTACCCGCCCTTCCACCGTCCCCAGGGCTCCGCCCTGACCCAGGGGACCCGGGCTGCGCCCGAGCTCCTGGGGCTCCGCCCCAGACCC
>NZ_JBSGXB010000170.1:0-16471 GCF_053609185.1 Streptomyces sp. NPDC054956
GGGGAACACCCCCGGCGGGCCTTCCGCGTCCCGGGCTCCGTCCGGGCTCAGTCCCGGCACCCTCTCCGCTCCCTCTCGGCCGGGCGGGCGATGCTCACGGTCTCCCGCCGCACGGTGCCCGGCTCGTGACGATGCGTCATGGTCTTCTGGCTCTCGTCACGCCGGGCATTCGGCGCCCGGTCGAGAAGGAGAGCCCCCGTGATCCGCAGCGTCGCCGTCGCCCTCGCCCTGCTCACGTCCGCCGCCGTCACCGCCGGCGCCCCGACCGCCGGCGCCGCCACCCAGCCGCCCCCGGCGCCGCCGAAGTCCTCGTACGCCCTCACGGACCCGCGGATCGTCGCCCACTTCGACCTCGCGGCCGGGCAGACGCCGGAGAACATTGCCCTGGAGCCCGACGGCTCCGCCGACCTGACCTTCGCCCTCGCCCGGCAGGTCGCCCGGGTTTCCCGGCACGGCGGCACCGAGATCCTGGCGACCCTGCCGGCCGTCGCGAACCCGGCCACGCCTCTCCTCGGCATCGCGGTCGTCACCGGGATCGTGCGCACGCACGACGGGACGCTCTACGTCCCCTACCTCACCGGCACGGCCGAGACCGGCATCTACCGGATCACCCCGGACGGCGAGCTCTCCAAGTTCACCGACCTGCCGCCGAACGGCTTCGCCAACGGCCTCGCCCTCGACGAGCACCACGGCGTGCTCTACGCCGCCGACTCGGTCCTCGGCACGGTCTGGCGCATCTCGCTCGACGACGGCGAGGTGACGCCGTGGGCCACCGGCGCCGCCCTCGAACCGACCGCGTTCATCGGCGCCAACGGCATCAAGGTGCACGACCACGCGGTCTGGGTCTCCAACTACGACCGGGGCACGCTCCTGCGCATCCCGGTCCGCAAGGACGGATCGGCCGGCGCCATCGCGGTCAGGGCATCCGGGCTGGCGGGGATCGACGACTTCGCCTTCCCCGGGCACGACGACACGGCCCTCGCCGCGCTGAACTCCACCAGCGAGGTCGCCCTGGTGCGGCCCGACGGAACCCACGGCATCCTGCTGACCCCGCAGGACGGGCTGTCCAACCCGACCTCGGTGGCGATCCGCCACCACAGGGTCTACGTCCCCAGCGCGGCCTTCAACACCCAGCGCGACCCGAACCTCCTCCTCGCCCACCTGGAAGGGAGCGAGGAGGAGGACGGCCACGGGGGCCACGAGGGCTAGGGCGTGTTCTCGGCCCGGTCCTACGCGTCCATGCCGGCCAGGACCAGCGGCAGGCGGGTGGCGCCCCCGGAGGTGACCAGGAGCGGCACCCCCCAGTCCTGCTGGTGGACGTGGCAGGCGGGGTATTCGTTCTCCGGGTCGTCGTCGCAGGAGGCGGCCATCGCGGAGACGTGCAGGACCCCCTCGGTGACCTCCGGGTTCAGCACGAGCTCCCGGAACAGGTCGGTCCCGGCCCCGTCCCCGGCCGCCAGCAGCTCGGGCGGGGTCGAGGAGACCAGCAGGCGCGTCGAAGGCCCGTACCGGGTGTCGAGCTTCTGCCCGCTCGGGGCCTGGAAGACGATGTCGAGGCGGAGCGTGCCGGGGGCCACCTCGGTGGCGGCCCGCTGGGTGCGGTGGGCGACCGCGTCCACCCGTACCGCCTCCTCGGGCAGCCGCAGCCGGGTCAGCCGGTGCCGGGCGGACTCGACGACCACGATGTCCTCGCCGACGAGCACGGCGTCGCTGGGCTCGCGCAGATCGGTGGCGAGCGTGGTGACCTGCCCGGTCGCCGGGTCGTACCGGCGCAGGGCGTGGTTGTACGTGTCGCACACCGCGACCGAGCCGTCGGGCAGGGCGGTGACCCCGAGCGGGTGCTGGAGCAGCGCCTGGGCGGCGTCGCCGTCGCGGTGGCCGAAGTCGAAGAGGCCGGTGCCGACGGCGGTGCTGATCGCGTAGCCGTCGCCCCCCTCCACGGGGTGGACGTACCGCAGCGCGCTGGTCTCGGAGTCGGCGATCCACAGCCGGTCCCCGGCGGCCGCGAGCCCCGACGGCTGGGCGAACCAGGCCTCGGCGGCCGGCCCGTCGTGCAGCCCCTCGTTGGTCGTCCCGGCGGCGACGGCGACGGTGCCGTCGGCCGGGTCCCAGGTCCACAACTGATGAACACCGGCCATGGCGATCCAGACCTTGCCCTGCCACCAGGCCACGTCCCACGGCGAGGACAGGTCCACCTCGAGGGCCGGCCCGGAGGTCGGGGAACCCTGCCACCACTGCCGCCCGGTCCCGGCGACGGTCTCCACGGCCCCGGTGGCGGGGTCGTAGCGGCGCAGCGCGTGGTTGACGGTGTCGGCGACCACGACGGTCCCGTCGGGCAGCAGCGCGAGCCCCTGCGGCTCGCTGAAGCTCTCGCCTCCGAAGCCCCGCTCCCCGCTGCCGATCCGGCGCACGACGCTCTCCCCGTCGGCGGCGAGCTCCACGAGCTGGTGGCGCGTCGAATCGGAGACGAGGAAGTTCCCGGACGGCAGCACGAGCGCCTTCCCGGGGAACCGCAGCGCACCCGCGACCGGCTCGGGAGCCACGTACGGCCCGTCACCGCGCCGCAGCGTCCCCTTGGCCTCGTGCTCGGCCTCCAGCTCCTCGACGAGCCGCGCGATGGCGTGCGCGTGCCCCTCACCGGCGTGCTGCGCGACGACGTACCCCTCGGGGTCGATCACCACGAGCGTGGGCCAAGCGCGGACGGCGTACTGCTTCCAGGTGGCGAGCTCGGGGTCGTCGAGCACGGGGTGGTGCACCCCGTACCGCTCGACGGCGTCGACGACGGCGGCGTGCTCGGCCTCGTGCACGAACTTCGGCGAGTGCACCCCGATGATCACGACGGTGTCGCGGTGCTTCTCCTCGAGCTCGCGCAGCTCGTCGAGGACGTGCAGGCAGTTCACACAGCAAAAGGTCCAGAAATCGAGGATGGTGATCCGTCCCCGCAGTTCGGCGAGGGTCAGTTCCTTCCCACCGGTATTGAGCCAGCCGCCCTTGCCGATCAGCTCGGGGGCACGGACACGGGCACGGCGGGGCGCGGGCGCGGGGGTGGGCGCCGGGGCGGCATCGTTCATGCTTCAAGCTTGCCATCCGAGCATGAACGCAGGATCACGCGCGTACGGCAGGACCGGCGGCACCCGCCGGGGTGACGACGTCGGCGGGGGCCCCGTGGGACGCTGAGCGCAGGCAGCGAAGGAGGCGTCCGGCATGACCACCGCGCACGACTACAGCGAGGGCATCGATCCCGAGTACGCGCTGAAGTACGCCATCCAGCACATGCAGGGCGACCGCGTCGAGATCGTCGAGGGCGTCATCCAAGGGGGCGGGGACGCCGTGACACCACCGACTTGGGACCACGAGCATGCCGCGGAGCACATCCGGTACCAGCTCTATCGACGGGTCCTCGAACTCGGGTGCGTGACCGGGTCCGGCAATCTGGACCTTCCCCGATCCCCCAATTGGTATGTTCCCGACATCGCGGTCGTCCCCGAGGGCCTCGCCAAGGGTGCCGACGCACTCGTACCCGACCAGACACTGCTGATCGTCGAAGTGACCTCCGAGTCCAACGCCGATACCGACCGCGTCGTGAAGCGCAAGCGGTACGCGGAGTACGGTGCGCCGCTCTACCTCCTCGTCGACCGGATGGACAGGACCGTCACCCTGTTCTCCGAGCCCGGGCGGCTCGGGTACACCGAAGCGGACGGGCCACATCCCTTCGGGACGGCGGTGCACCTGCCCGCGCCCTTCGGGATCGAACTCGACACCAGCAAGCTCTAGGACGCTTCCTTCGGACAACTGCCCGACCAGATGAACGAAACGAGGAGCCGGACCGGGTGCGCCCCCGAGATTCGAGGCTGTGGGGGCGCTCCCTAGGCTGGCGACGTGACCAGCCACCTGTCCTCCTGTGCCTGCTGCGGCGACTCCCTTACGGACGAGCGGCGTATCGACGTTGGTTTCAACCTGCCGGACGCTGCCCTGACCGCACCCGAAGAGGCCCTGCACCGGCTCGGCCCCTCCGCGCTCCTCCGGGTCGACGGCGTCGGCTCCTTCATTCGCTGCCTCCTGCCCGTCCGGCTGACGCACGACACGGAGCTCGTCCTCGGCACATGGCTGGAGGTCGACGACGCCACTCTCCGGAAGGCCCACGACCACTGGGCTGACCACCGGTACGCGGATCTCACCTTCAGGGGAAGGCTCTGCAACAGGATTCAGCCCTGGGGCGACGATCTGCTGGGCGCCCCGTTCACCGCCCGGGTCACCGACCCCGGTGAGCTGCCCTGCCTCGTCGTGGGCCACCACACGACCGCCATCCGTGTGCTGGAGGAAACCTGGGACCGGGACCACGTCCTCAGCCGTTTCCCCCACCAGCTCCCCGTCGACGTGCGAACCGACCTCGGCGACCACTGGTCCGTCATCCGCAGCGCGGGACTCACCGCCCGGTTCGCCGACGGCGCGGACCTGTTCACCGGGCCGGACCGCGGCGCCTCCGTGAGAGTGTTCAAGGACAACGTCCAGGCACGCACACCCGAGGACTTCCTCAGCGCACTGCTCTCCGGCGCCCCCGACAGACTTCCCGAGCAGCGGCTGACCGAGCCCCTGCCCGGCGGCATCCGCTACGCCTTCTGGCTGACCCCGAACGACCACGGCGGGGAACGGTACGAGTTCTACGGATTCACTGTTCCGGCCTCCGGCACCGCCGCCGGAGTGTCCTGCACCCATGTGAACCCCGAAGACCTCGCCTGGGCCCAGCAGGTCTGGAGGTCCCTCGCCTGGGCTGCTCCGCTCTGATCCGGAAGAGCCCTATACGTCCGTCAGGGCCTTCGTCAGGGCTTCCGTGTACGGGTTCCGGCGGGGGCCGTGGGGGGTGAGGAGGCCTATGTGGCGGGTTGGGCGAGGGGGGTCGATGGTGAGGGTTGAGACCTCGGTGGGGGTGGTCGCGGGGAGGGCCACGTGGGGGATCAGGGCTACGCCCACTCCCGCCGCCACCAGGGACTGGGCGAAGAAGTAGTCCGTGGTGGAGGCCGCCACCTTGAGGTCGAAGCCGGCCCGTTCCGCGTACCGGCGCAGGTACGCCTCCGTCTTGAGGCAGCCCAGCACCCAGCGGTCCGAGGCGAGTTCGGCGAGGGTGGCCGACTCGCGGTCCGCGAGGCGGTGGCCGGGCGGCAGGACCACGGACAGCGGGTCGTCCATCAGCGGGAGCCAGTCGAGCCCGGTCCGCGGACCCAGGGGCAGGGGGCCGTCGAAGTGGTAGGTGAGGGCTACGTCGGCCGCGCCGGCCCGCACCATCGGGACCGCTTCCTCCGGCTCGGCCTCCAGGACCGTCAGCTCCACCTCCGGGTGCGCGGCGACGAACCGTGCGAGGGCGCGCGGCAGCAGGTGGCGGCCGCCGCTCACGAAGGTGGCGAGCGTCAGCCGGGGCCGTTCGGCGGTGATCCGGTCGATCGCGTGGCGGACCTGGTCGAGTTCGGCGGAGATCGTCTCCGCCGCCTCCACCAGCAGCCGGCCCGGCTCGGTGAGGGTGACCCCGCGCGTGCTGCGCACCGCGACGGGGTGGCCGAGTCCGCGCTCCAGCGCGGCGATGTGCTGGGAGACGGCGGAGGGGGTCAGCCGCAGCTCCCCGGCGGCCTTGTTGAAGCTGCCGTGCTCGGCCACGGCCCGCAGGATGCGCAGCTTCTGCACGTCGATCATCAGTTTTCCTTACGGCCGGTTCAGCATCTCGGTAGTTCTGCTGGGGACGCTACAGCGGCAGAGTGCCGTGCATGAAGCAGCAGAAGAAGGTCCTCGTCATCGGTGGGAGCCGGTACTTCGGCAGGCACCTGGTCACCCTGGAGCGGGACGCCGGGAACGAGGTGACCGTCCTCAACCGGGGCTCCGCCGCCCCGCCCCGGGGCGTCGGCCACCTGGTCGCCGACCGCGAGGACGAGGAGCAACTGCTCGCGGCGCTGGGCGGCCGCACCTTCGACGTCGTCTTCGACCAGGTCCTCTACACGCCGCTCCAGGCCGCCGTCGCCCGCCGCGTCTTCGCCGGCCGCACCGGGCGGTACGTGATGACCTCGACGATGGAGGTCCACGACCCCGCGCCGCCCACCGCCGAGGCGCTCGCCTACGCCGAGGGCAAGCGGCGGGCGGAGGCGGTCCTGGGGGAAGAGCCCTCCCTCGGCCTCGTCGCCGTGCGCACCGCGCACGTGCTCGGCGGCGGCCGGGCGGAGTTCACCGGCCGCCTCGCGCACTACGTGGAGCGGATCGGCGCCGGGACTCCGGTGGCCGTGCACGAAGCCCCGTGCCCCACGTCGTTCGTCCACCACCACGAGATCGCCCGGTTCCTGCACTGGGCGGGGGCGCGGGAGTTCACGGGGCCGGTGAACGCGGCCTCGGACGGGGAGCTGGACGTCCTCGGCCTGTCCGAGGCCGTCGCCGAACGGATCGGCCGCGCACCCCGCTACCGCACCGTCCCGCGCGGGGCCCCCGCCTCGCCGTTCTCCTTCGACCGCGCGTACGCGATGGACAACTCCCGGGCCACGGAACTCGGCTTCACGTTCGACCGGGTCGCGGACTGGCTGCCGGACGCCGTCTCCGAGACCGTCGAGGCCCTGCGGACCGGGTGAGGGCGGCCGGAAGACTACGGACCCGTCGAGCCGAGGAGGGCGCTCAGCCGGGGCAGCCGGGCCGCGAGTTCCTCCGTGTCGCCGAAGTCGAAGTCCCAGGCCGGGTCCAGGGGCGGGTATCGGATCGTGAAGCAGTCCGGGAGCTCGCGGCCGGTCGCGGACTCGTAGGCGCGCCAGGCCATGGACAGGGCGGCCTCGTCCTCCAGGAATCCGTACCGGGCCACCGCATCGCGGACCGGCGGGTGGTCCGCCAGGGAGTCCGGGTCGGCCAGGGCCGCGGTGAAGACCGCTTCGCCCTGGGTGAGGAGCCAGCCGCGGAAGTAGTCGAAGCCGTCGTCCGAGCAGCCGTCGTTGATCGCGTACGCGGCGGCCCAGAGCGGCGCCAGGTAGGACTCCGCCAGGAGGTCCCACAGCACCTGCTGGGCGGCGGCCACCTCCGCCTCCGGGAGGGTCGCGAGCAGCTCCGCCGCCCGCACCGCCACCTGGTCGGCCTCCACGCCGGCGCGGGCCGTCTCGATCAGCTTCCAGAACGTCTGCTTGTCCATGGCCCGAGCCTCGCAGCCGGGTCTGACATCACGCGCCGAAGGCGTGGAGGGAGCGGACCAGGGCCGTTACGAAGGCTTCGCGGGTTTCCGGGGGCAGGAGGTCCAGGGAGAGGTACGGGTTGAGGTCCTCCAGTTCGACCAGGAGGAGCTCGCCCGAGGGGGCGCGGCAGGCGTCCACGCGCTGGATGCCGTGGTCCAGGGTGTTCCAGGCGATGAAGCCGCGGGCGAAGGCCAGGTCGGCGGGGGTGGGCTCGTACGGGACGAGTTCCCAGCGGCGCTGCGGGTCGGGGGCGTACAGGGCGTACTGGAAGGCGTCGTCGACGAAGTAGAAGGACACCTCGTACGCGAAGTCCACGCGCGGCTGGATCAGGAACTCCCCCGGGGCGCAGTCCGGGTGCGGGGTGAAGACCAGGCCTATCGAGTCGGCGCCCTGTCGGGGCTTCACCGCGTACGTGGGCGAGGGCGGGAGGAGGGCGAGGTCGGCCGGGTCGTCGATCGTCGGGATGACCGGGTGGCCGGCCGCCGTCAGGTCGAGGAGGTAGCCCTTGCCCGCCATGTCGCCGCGGCCCGTGAGCGGGTTGTAGACGCGGATGCCGGAGGCGAGGGCCGCCGCGCGGAAGGAGTCGTGGGCCTGCTGGTAGTGGATGACCGGGCCGCTGTTGCGGACGACGACCGTGTCGAAGGCAGGCATCAGGCGTTCGGCGTCCAGGGGGTGGCACAGGGCGAGGTCGAAGTGCTCGCGCAGCCGCGCCGTGAGGAAGATGTCCTCGTCGCAGTAGCGGCGGCCGCGCGCCGGGTACGCCAGGTCGGTCACGTAGAGCAGAGGCATGGCTGCAACCTATCGCGGGCAGCGATGGCGGCATGAAATACCTGGTTCGGGACAAACTGCTGGCCGTCGGGGACGACTACTGGATCGAGGACGAGGACGGCCGGCACGCCTTCCTCGTCGACGGGAAGGCGCTGCGCTTCCGGGACACCCTGGAGCTCAAGGACCCCGACGGGCGGATCCTGATCACGCTGCGGGAGAAGCTGTTCGCCCTGCGGGACGCGATGACGCTGGAGCGGGACGACCGGCGGCTCGCGGTGATCCGCAAGAAGCGGTTCTCCCTGCTGCGCAACCACTACCTGGTGACCCTGAACGAGGGCACCGAGCTCGATGTCAGCGGCCGCGTCCTGGACCGGGAGTTCAAGGTCGAGTACGAGGGCGAGCTGCTCGCCCTGATCTCCCGCCAGTGGTACCGGATCCGCGAGACGTACGCCGTCGACGTGATCCGCGAGGACGCGGACGCCGCGCTGCTGGTCGCCGTCGCGGTGTGCGTGATCCGGATGGCCGAGAAGGAGCGGGAGGGGGACCGGGAGCTCGGCGAGGAGGCGCGCTCCGACCGGCCCACCGCCCCGACCCGGCCCGGCCGGCCCTGACGGCCCCCACCGCCCCGACCGCCCCGACCCGCCTAGCCGCAGCCGAGCCGGCCGCAGGCCTCGACCGGGCCCGCCCCGGGGATCGCCGCGAGGTAATCGCGCAGGGCGGCCCGTTCGGCTCCGGTGAGGTCCTCGTCGTACGTGACCTCCAGCCGGGTCCCGGAGTCGAGGCCGGTCTCGACGGTGCCCGTCACCCCGTACTGCCACAGCTCCGACGCCGGGCCCCGGCCGTCGTCGCCGTACGCGTTGCCCGGGATCACCACCGAGTAGGCGTGCGGCTGCCGCATGACGTCCCGGGCCAGCGGGGCCACGGCCACCAGCACCGTGACGGCGGTGACCGCGGTGAGACCCGCGCAGACCCGGGCCAGGACCGGACGGCGGCGCGGGTCGGCGGAGGCGGCCAGCAGGAGGATCACGGCCGACGGGATCATCACGAACATGCCGAAGCAGGCCAGGACCACACCGAGGACGGTCACGACCGCGCCGACGCCGCGGCACATGGCGCGGAACGCCCGCGCGTCCCGGAGGAAGAGCGTCCAGGTGATGGCGACGAAGGGGAGGACGAGGATCATCGCGGGCGGGTAGAACAGGGTCCAGAGCGTCATGACGGCGGCGAGGAGGGCGGCGGCGCCGGCCATCGACCGCTGGAGCCGGTGCACCCGCTCGACGGGGGCGGCGTCCGGGGCCGCGTCCGAAGCCGGGGCCGCGCCCGGGGCCGCGTCCGAAGCCGGCTCCGCCGCGTCCCCTATGTCCCCGTCCGCCATGCCCCGTACTCACCCTTGATCTCGTGCCGACTTCGCACAAGTAAACCCCACCGGGTCAGACGCCCAGGCGGCGGTCCTTCAGGGCCGGGAACTGGTCGCGCGTCTCGGCGACCTTCTTCGGGTCCAGCTCCACCGTCAGGACGTCCTCCCCCGGGCCCGCCTCCGCCAGGACCTCGCCCCACGGGTCGACGACCAGGCTGTGGCCCGCCTGCTCGACGCCCGCGTGGGTGCCGGACAGGCCGCACGCGAGGACGTACGACTGGTCCTCGACGGCCCGGGCGCGGTTCAGGAGGGTCCAGTGGGCGCGGCGGCGGGCCGGCCAGCCCGCGGCCACCACCATCGTCGTGGCCCCGGCGTCGACCAGGCCGCGGAACAGTTCCGGGAAGCGAAGGTCGTAGCAGGTGGCGAGGCCGAGGGTCTGCTCCGGCAGGGCGACGGTGGTCAGGGACTCCCCGGCGGACATCAGGACGGCCTCGCCCTGGTCGAAGCCGAAGCGGTGGATCTTGCGGTACGTGGCCGCGAGCTCGCCCGTCGGGGAGAGGACGAGCGCGGTGTTGTAGAGCGAGCCGTCGCCCGCGCGCTCCACGAAGGAACCGGCGTGCAGCCAGACTCCGGCGTCGGCGGCCGCCTCGGACATGGCCTCGTACGTCGGGCCGTCCAGCGGCTCCGCCTCCGTCTCGAACTGCTCGTAGGCGAAGGCCCCGACGGTCCACAGCTCGGGCAGCACGACGAGATCGGAGCCGGACTGTTCGCGTACGAGGTCGGCGGCGCGGGAGCGGCGGGAACCCACCGACTCCCCCTCATTCACCGCGATTTGGATCAGGGAAGCGCGCACAGTACCACCGTCCTGGCATTCAAGCCGTCAACTCGGGCCTACGATCGTCACACGAAAGCACTGCCGGGGTGCTCTCCGGCAGCGTAGTTTTGAAGCCATTGCACAAGCTTCCAGAACGCGCCAACGCGCCAATGAACAGCACGCGAGGGGTCCCGTTGACCGTCCATCCGCATCCCAGCCTTCAGCCCTATGCCGACGCGTGGACGCACTCCATCGAGGCGATATCCGAGCTGGTCCTTCCGCTGACGGAGGGCGAGTGGAGCCGGGCGACACCCTGCCCCAACTGGTCCGTGCGTGATGTCGTGTCACACATCATCGGTATTGAGTGCGAGCAGCTCGGCGATCCGCGGCCGATCCACACCCTGCCGAGGGATTTGCGCCACGTGGTCGACGAGTTCTCGCGCTACATGGAAGTGCAGGTCGACGTACGTCGTCACCACACCGCTCCCGAGATGACCTCCGAGCTGGAGTACACGATCATCCGGCGCTCGCGCCAGCTGCGCAACGAGAAGCGGGATCCGGACACGATGATCCGCGGACCGCTGGGCGAGCCCGCGACGCTGGAGCACTCGCTGCGGCTGCGCGCCTTCGACGTGTGGATCCACGAGCAGGACCTGCGGGCCGCGCTGGGGGCGCCGGGGAACTGGGACTCCCCGGGCGCGTACGTGGCACGGGACCTCCTGCTGGCCGGGCTGCCGAAGGTGGTCGCGAAGAAGGCGGGGGCACCGGCGAACTCGGCCGTCGTCATCGACGTGCACGGGCAGCTGGAGTTCATGCGGACCGTACGGGTCGACGCGGAGGGCCGCGGCACGATCGACAAGGCCCCGTCGCTGGGACCCGCGGTGACGCTGACGCTGGACTGGGAGACGTACGTGCGCCTCGCGGCCGGGCGGGTGCGTGCGCACGCGGTCGCCGACCGGGTGAAGATCGAGGGGGACCAGGCGTTGGCGGAGGCCATCCTGGCGCACTTCTCCGTGACTCCGTAGAACCGTCGCCGCGCTCCTGCCGTCCCTGATCACGGAGGGGGCGGAGCGCGGAAAGGGTTCTACACAGGTGTGGACGAAGGTGTCGTCCGCTGCCGTACCGGCAGCGGAGCGGTTCGACTGGTTCCTCGCGCAGCGCATCCCCACCGACAGCGGCATGGGGGCGATCCTCGCCCAGTACATGCGCTCGCTGGCCGTGCACGGGGAGGAGTGCGGGCCCGCCGAGCTGGAGCGGCTGGGCGCCGTCGCCCTCGACCTGGTCGGGGCCGCCCTCGCCGGGCGGCTCGGCGCCGAGGACGAGCCGGACGAACGGGCCCGCACCGAGGCCCTGCTGGCCCGGATCGACGCCTTCATCGGCCACAACCTCGGCGATCCCGAGCTGAGCCCCTCCGTCGTCGCCGCCCGGCACCACATCTCGCTGCGCCGGCTCCAACTGCTCTTCCAGGAGCGCGGGGAGAGCGTCGCCGCCTCGGTGCGCAGGCGCCGGCTGGAACGGTGCCGCGCGGACCTCGCGGACCCCGGGCAGCCGACGGTCCCCGTGCACGCCGTGGCCGTGCGCTGGGGGTTCACCAACGCCTCGGTTTTCAGCCGCCTGTTCCGCGATACGTACGGCGAGAGCCCCAGCGGATTCCGCCGCGCGGCGGTGGCCCGGGCGGCGGAGAAGGCGGCGGAGAAGGCAGCGGCGGAGGCACAGGACGCGGCGGAAGAAGCGGCGGACAGGGCGGCCTAGCAGTGGTTTCTCTTGCGCTTGCGCGCAATGTCAACGAGCCCTGCGCGCTCGGCACACCCGGGCGCTCCGCGCGCTCGTAAGCTCGGCACTCGTTGGCCTGAAGCCGACTCCGCCCAGCGGAGGAACGGACCCACGGGCCGACGGCAGGACCGGTGGACGGGTGGGAAAGGACGGGGGTCTGTCCCACCCGGTCCGCGTCCGCGGTACGCGGGCCGGCACGACACCCCTCAGGTCCGTGTAGGGCCGGCGTCGGCAGGGGTGCCGACGCCGGCGCCGGCGCCGGGAGCGGCCACGGCGGTGGCCGAGGAGTCCGGGGCCGGCGGGACGGCCTGTGCGGGCAGCGCCACGGACACCTGGCCCGGAACCGGCGCCGGAACCGCCACCGCGGCCGCCGTCGAAACCGCCGCCGACCTCTCGCGTTCGCGGGCCAGCGCCCGGCCGCGCAGCCGCAGGATCTGGGCGATGCCGAACACCTCCAGGACGAAGACCGACGAGAACGCCACGCGGTAGTCGTCGCCCGTGGCGTCGAGCAGCAGGCCCACCGCGAGCAGGGTCGTCATGGACGCGATGAAACCGCCCATGTTGGTGATCCCGGAGGCGGTGCCCTGACGCTCCGGCGGGTTGGCCGGACGGGCGAAGTCGAAGCCGATCATCGAGGCCGGACCGCACGTGCCGAGCACCATGCAGAGGCAGACCAGCAGCCACATCGGCGCGCTGTCCCCCGGGTAGGCGAGGACCGAGCCCCACAGCAGCGCGGTGAGCGCGACCGTGCCCAGGGCGAGGGGGATGCGCGCGGACTGCCGCCGCGCCACGATCTGCCCGTAGACCAGGCCGAGCGCGATGTTCGAGGCGACGACCAGCGTCAGCAGCCCGCCCGCGGTGGTGCGGGAGAGCCCCTGGTCCTCGACGAGGAAGGGCATGCCCCACAGCAGCAGGAACACCATCGCCGGGAACTGCGTGGTGAAGTGCACCCACAGGCCGAGCCTGGTGCCGGGCTCCTTCCAGGAGTCGGCGATCTGGCGCCGTACGAATCCCCCCGCCCCGGAGCCCCCCGCCCCGGCGGCCCGCGGCGCGGGCTCGTGGCCCTCGGGGTGGTCGCGCAGGAACAGCACGAGCGGGACCAGGACCACCAGCCCCGCCACCGCACTGCCCCCGAACGCCGGGACCCAGCCGATCCCGTGCAGCACGGGCGCCAGCACCAGGGTGGAGACCAGGTTGCCCGCCATCCCCACCAGGCCGGCCAGCTGCGCCATCAGCGGGGCCCGGCGGGCCGGGAACCAGCGGGTCCCGAGCCGGAGCACGGAGATGAAGGTCATGGCGTCGCCGCAGCCCAGCAGGGCGCGGGCGGCCAGGGCCATCCCGTAGGAGGGGGAGAGCGCGAAGCCGATCTGGCCGGCGGTGAAGAGCACCGCGCCGAGGGTGAGCACCTTCTTGGTGCCGAGCCGGTCCACCATCAGGCCGACGGGTATCTGCATGCCCGCGTAGACCAGCAGTTGCAGGAGGGAGAACGTGGACAGCGCGGAGGCGTTCACGTGGAAGCGGTCGGCAGCCTCCAGGCCGGCGACGCCCAGGCTGGTGCGGAAGATGACCGCGACGAAGTAGACGGCGACGCCGATCGACCACACCAGGACCGCCTTGCGGCCGCCCGGGGGATCCTTCACGACGTGCGCCTGCGCGCTCATCGGGCCGACCCCCGCACCAGTTCCGCGACCCGGCCCACGTGCGCCCGTACCGCCGCCGCGGCCGTCTCCGCGTCGCCCGCGCGCAGGGCGTCGAGGATCTCCGCGTGCTCGGCCAGCGTGCGCTCCACGCGGTCGGGGTGCGCGTGCAGCACGGCGACGCCCATGCGCAGCTGGCGGTCGCGCAGCTGGTCGTAGAGGCGGCACAGGATCTGGTTGCCGGCGCTGCGCACGATCTCGGCGTGGAAGGCCCGGTCCGCGGCCATCATCGCGCCGAGTTCGCCGGCGGCGCCGAGCCGGCGCTGGTCCTCGATGAGCTCCGCGAGCCGGTCCAGCAGTCCGGGCGGGGCGGGCACGGCCCGGCGGACGGTGAACTCCTCGACCAGCAGCCGGGTTTCGATCACGTCGGAGATCTCCTGTGCGGAGACCGGCAGGACCAGGGCGCCCTTCTTCGGGTACAGCTTCAGCAGCCCCTCGGTCTCCAGCCGCAGCAGGGCCTCGCGGACCGGCGTGCGGGAGACCCCGACGGCGACGGCGAGCTCGCCCTCCGTCAGCAGGACCCCGCCCTCGTAGCGGCGTTCGAGCACGCCCTCCTTGACGTGTCGGTAGACGCGTTCGGCGGCGGTCACTGCGGTGGTGGCTGATGGCATGCGCACAGCATAGATACAACAGAGGTGCAAGCCGCCGCCCGTCCACGATGCGGACCTTCACCGGGGGCGGCCCCGGTGGCCCTCACTCCCCCGCCGTCGCCACCACCACGTCCAGGACGAACTCGTCGTACGGGGCCTCCTGCGGGTACGGCGGCCGGACCTGCGCGAACCGGATCCGGGCCCGGCCGTCCGCGCGGGCCCGTACGACGTACACGCGCTCCACGGTCGCCCCCGGCAGCGGCGGCCCCGCCGGGTCGGGCGGCGGCGGGCCCTCGGACACGGAGACGGCGTCCGCGTCCCCGGTCACCTGCCAGGTCCACACGTAGCCGCGCGCACCGCGCCCGGTCAGCCGCAGCTCGTACGGCTCACCGGGGGCGAGCACCACCTCCCGTACCTCCACGCGCACTCCTCCCGGCCCGGACCGCGGGCCCCGCCGACCGGGGCAGCCCCTCACGCCGGGCCGATCACGGCCCCCTCGTGCCAGCCCGCGCCGTCGCGCCAGTAGTGCTGGAGGCGGCGGTCGGTGCGCAGGGCGATCACCTCCAGGTTGAACCCGAAACTGCCCTGAAGCATCCCGGTGACGGCCAGTACGTCGTGGCCGAAGACCGCGGAGCGCCGCCAGGCGACGCCGCCCGCGTTGCCGCGCCACCAGTGCTCGATCCGGCCGTCCGCCCCGGTCACGCACAGCTCGTAGTTCCCGGCGGTGTCCTCGTCGGCGGCCCCGTACTGCGCCTCGATCATGCAGGGCGCCGAGGTGACCCCGTTGCCGAAGATCTCGCCGGGGCGCCAGGCGAACCCGTTCGGGTCGTCGCGCCACCACAGCTGCATCCGGCCGTCGGTACGGGCGGCCACCAGGTCGAGGTGGCGGGAGCGGGTCTGGACCAGGGCGGGTCCGTAGTGGGCGATGCCGAAGGCGAAGCGGCCGCCGTCGTTCCAGGTCCAGGGGGCGCCGTTGATCCGCCACCAGTGGTTGAGGCAGCCGTCGGCGGTGCGGACGACCACCTCGAAGTTGCCCGGCGCCCCGTAGTCGCTCTGGATGAAGGCCGGGGTCGAGCCGATCGCCGCGTCGCCCGGGCCGAAGGCCCCGCCGTCGCGCCAGGCGCCGCCGGACTGCTCGTAGTACCAGTGGCGCAGCCGGCCGCCGGTGGTGACGTGCAGCGACTCCATGTTCCGGTTGTACGTGGTCCCGGTGAAGGCCGGCTGACCGGAGGCGTCGGAGGCGAAGGTCCGGCCCCGGGACCACGGGAAGGGGGCCTCGCCCTCGCGCCACCAGTGCTGGAGGGAGCCGCCGGTGCCCCGCGCGGCCATCTCGAAGTTGCGGTGGGCGCGGCCGTTGCCGCTCTCGTAGACGTTCCCGGAGTGCAGGCGGCGCTTGCTCCACGGGTCGATGTTGGTGCCGTGCAGACCGCACTTGGCCCAGTGGTCGATCTTCACCTCGCCGTACGCGATCCGGCCGTGGCCGCCCACGTGGTAGCCGGGTCCCCAGGAGTTCTTGAAGAGCCAGCAGCCCGCCGCGTCGTCGTACCCGGTGATCAGGACGCAGTGGCCGCCCGCGAAGCGGTCGCTGGTGCGGTGGTAGACGCCGGAGCCCAGGCCGAAGAAGTCGTCGTACACGTCGAAGCAGGCCGTCAGCGGACCGACCGTGTCGAGCCACACCTTCTGCTGCTCCACGTCACCGAGCCGGACGTAGTCGGTGATCCGGACGGTGCGCCCGGAGCGGTCCCAGCTCGGCGTGTACTCGGCGCGCCAGGCGTCGCGGCGGTCGGCGGGCGTGCCCGGCGGGGGCGGCGAGTACGGCCAGCAGTCCGGGTCGGCGAGACCGCCGTTGGTCCTGATCCAGTCGAGGGCCGCCTCGGGGCTGCCCGCCTGCCCGCAGGGCGCCCGCAGCCCGTCGTGCACGTCCCCCTCGGAGCGTTCGGCCCACACGTGGTGCTCGATGCGGGCCATCGACTCGACCAGGCCGGCCGCCCCGAACGCCCAGCAGGAACTGCACGGGTTCTGATCCTTCACCTTGGTGATCCAGGGCCAGCCCCAGCGGGTGCGCCAGTCCACGGCGGCCGGCCGGACCGCCGCGGAGGCCACTGCCGTCGCCCGCGCCCGCGCCCCCGTCGCCGTCCCCGTGTCCGGCAGCAGGCCGTGCGCCGCCCTGCGCCGGGTGAGGTGCGGATTGCCGCTCGGGCGGCCTATGAGCTCCCGCAGGTCCACCGGCGGGGCGGCCTCCGCGGGCGTGAGCAAGGACCCCGTCCCCAGGCCCAACGAGGGCC
>NZ_JBSGXB010000171.1:0-16462 GCF_053609185.1 Streptomyces sp. NPDC054956
CGGCGATCGGGGCGGCGGTGTCGAACTTCTGCATGATGTTCTCCTGCGACTCGTTGTCGTTTCTGATGAACGAAAAGCTACGTTGCTTTCCAAGTTCAGGCAAGAAGTTCGTTGCGCAGAAACCACATCATCGCAGGTCAGGGCATCAATATCGTTGCGAAAGCTTGAGATCAAATGCAACGGCCGGCACTGCGTTCATTGCAATGACTGGCAGTGAACGCTGTGCCGGCCGAAGCCCGTGGCCTCGTCAGAACGCCACGGGGAACAGTCCCTCGAAGGTGCCCGTGCGGGCCGCCCGCAGGGCCGCGAGGGTGCGGAGCGGAGTGTGGTCCGCGGTGGTCAGGGCCTGGGGGGTTTCCGCGCAGCGGTCGCCCGAGCACAGGCCCGCGCGGGTCCAGCCGGACACGGCGTCCGTCGTGGGGCGCTCCGCCCACAGGCCGAGCACCGAGGCCTCGAAGGAGGCGTCCTTGCCCGCGCGGTAGACGCCCTCGCCCACGCGCTGGGCGGCGGCCTCGGCGGCCGCCAGGCGGGCCAGCTCCGGGTCCTCGCACTCCTGGGCGGCGGCCCGCAGCCAGGCGCCGCGCACCACCGAGTGCCCGGTACCCGGGGCGGACGCCGCGGCGGCGGTCCGGGCGGCGGCCGTCCGGTAGACCGAACCGGCCGCGCACACCAGGGACTCGGCCGCGGCGGAGCCGCGCAGGTCGATCGCGCTCAGCAGCAGGCGCGCGTCGTCCTCGGGCTTCAGTCCGTCGGTGGACGGGGCGGGCAGCGTACGGTCCACCTCGCCGGCGGCCGCGCCGCCGAGAGCCTTGCCGATCAGCCGCAGATCGACGCGTTCCACCAGGGCGGCCGTGTCGTACGGCGCCTTGCGGCCGGCCGCTGCCGGCAGCCAGACCTCGCGGACCTGGCGTTCGAGGCCGGGGGCGAACCGGGCCAGGGAGCCTGTGCCGTTCGCGAGGGCGACGGCGGCGGAGGAGGCTCCCAGGGCGCCTTCCGCGGCCTGTTCGGCGGGCCAGCCCGCCCGGGAGTGCGCTCCGGGCGCCGGCGCCCGGACCCCGGCGCAGCCGAGGCCGAGCGCGACGGAGGTGGCCTGCGGATCGCTGCGGTCGGCGCCGGGCAGGGCGATGCCGCCGTCCGGGCGGACCAGTCCGGCGCAGGTGGCGGGGTCGAAGGCGGGCAGGGACACCCCGAGCTGGTCAGCGGCGCCGCGCAGGGCGGACTCGGAGGCGAGGCGCACCGGGTCGGCGGCGAGCCCGGTGAGCGCGCGGTGGGTCGCGGTGACGAGTTCGGCGGTGTGCGCGGGCACCGTGGCGGAGCCGCGCAGCAGGCCCGCGCTCTGCAGCAGGGCGGCGGCCGCGTTGGGGTTCGCGGCGGCTTCCCCCGCGGTCAGGGCCGCCAGGGCCCCGCGGTTGGCCTCACGGACCGGTGCGGGTACGGGCAGCGCGAGGCGGGTGAGCGCGCGCAGTGCCACGGCCGTGCTCCCGGGGTCGGCCGCGGAGGCGTTCGGGCCGGTCCGGTACCCGCCGCCGCTGCGCAGGGACTCCAGCGTGCGCTCGACGCGGTCGCGGTCGACTTCGCCGCCGACCGCGAGGCGGGCGTCCACGGCGAGTGCGACCTGGGCGACGGCGGGCAGCCCCGAGGAGGACATGCGGCCCTCCTCCGCGGCCGCGGTCCACGGGGCGATCCGGTCCGCCTCGACGCGGACGCCCGGGGTGCCGGCCTGTTCGGCCAGGCGCAGCCGCCATGCCGTCTCGTACAGGGAGAACGGGGAGTTCGTCGCGGACTGGGCGCCGTCCACGAACCAGCCGCGTTCTCCGTCGCCCACCCAGGAGTCCAGGAGCAGGGCGTCGGTGTCGACGGGGGGCACGGCGGCGGGCGCGGCGGACGAGCCGGCCCCGCCCGCGCCGCCCTGCTGCGGGGAGCAGGCGCTGACGGCGGCCACGGCGGCGAGGAGCACGGCGGCGCAACGCGCCCGCACCGCTCCCCGGGGGGAGCGGTGCGGGCGCCGGTTGTCGGCGGGCATCAGCTGTAGGACCTGTCCTGGCTCGTCACGGTGAAGAAGGACGAACCGAACTGGAAGGTGCCGGTGACCGAGTGGCTGATCCGGAAGACGTTCGAGTAGTCGTCCTGGCTGGGCGGGTAGAACGCGACCTGGTCGTAGGCGTGCTCGCTGTACCAGTTGTTCTGCACGCTGGTGGTCCAGCTCGCCTCGGCGAGGCTGCCGGTGCTCTTGACCGCCGCGCCCTGCGGCGCGCCGACCACCCAGAACGGGGCGCCCACCGAACCGATGCGCCAGTTGTCGGTGTGCTCGATGCTGTCCGCGTTGAACGGGCGGCCGCCGAGCCACGCCACGTCGGAGGAGTTGGCCGTGAAGATGGCGTAGTACTCCATGAACGGCACCTTGACGAAGCTGGCGCCGGAGGCGGTGAGCTCGCCCTGGCCGCCGCCCGGAACGGTGATCCGCTCGGACTTCGAGGAGGTCAGCCACTGGTCGCGGACCGCGAAGCCGCTCTGGTCGCCGTGGCCGCCGCCACCACCGTCGGCCTGGGCCTGGGGGCCCGCCGGGGCGGGGGGCTTCGGCGTCTGGCGCTGCGCGGCGCGCTGCTCGCGGGCCTGCTTGACGAGGTCGCGCTTGTTGCGCACCGACGCGTCGGCGGTGAGTACCTTCGCGTGCGCGTCCTCCTTGACCACGACCGTGCCGGGGACCGTGGTCGCGGCCGTCGCGGAACCGGTCGCGCCCTGCGCGATGCCGGTGGCGAGGCCGCCGATGAGCAGCGCGAACGTCGCGGCGTACACGGCGGTGCGCTTGCGCCCGCCGAGGGTGATCCCCATGGTGTGCGTCCCTTTCTGCATGGCGGTCGTGTCGGGTCCGGGAGCCGAGGTCACGGGTGCCGGCGTACGAAGATGTCGGGCTGGCCGTTGGTGTCACCGGCCGTCAGGTTGGTGGCGTACGAGGTGAACACCACGGTGGAGGCGTCGTCGTCGGCCTCGGGGAAGTAGCTGGCGGCGTCGGCCTGCTCGCCGGCGTTGCCGACGCTCTCGCGGCGCAGTTCGCCGCTGGGCAGGGTGGCGACGAAGATGTCGCGGACGTTGTTGGTGTCGGCGCCGACCAGGTTGGGGCCGGAGGAGGACATCGGGATGTGCCGGGCGTCGCCGGTGATGCTCGCCCAGAAGGTGCCGCCGGGGGCGGGGACCCCGTCGGCGCCCTTGTCGATCAGGCGCAGTTCACCGGTCTGCAGGTCCTGCAGGTAGGTGTGGTTCTGGCCGGTCGCCGGGCTCTCCGCGGTCAGGTTCGTGGCGTGCGAGTTGAGGACGACGTAGCGGTTGTCGTCGCTGATCGTGCCGCCGATGGTGATCTGGTCCGACTCGACGCCGGCGGTCGAGACCGACAGCCGGGTGGTCTTGCCGGTGGCGAGCTCGTGCAGGAACTCGTCGACCTTGTGGTTGGTGTCCCCGGGCGAGATGTTCGTCGCGTTGGAGAAGAAGGTGACGAACTTTCCGTCGGCACTGATCTGGGTGCCGTCGGTGGCGGCGTTGCCGGGGGTTCCGTCGGTGGCGCGGCTGGTGCGCACGACCTCGCCGGTCTCCATGTCGCGGACCACGGTGTCCCACACGCTGGCGGGGGTGTCGCCGGGGATGAGGTTGTCGGCGGAGGTCGCGAAGGCGACGAACCGTCCGTCGGCGGAGATCGTCGGGCGCATGCTGTCGCCGTTGCCCTGGGTGCCGTCGCCCGCCGCGGAGACCAGGACCGTACGGCCGGTGCGCAGGTCGGTGCGGAAGATGTGGGACTTGCCGTTGGTGGAGTCGGCGACCAGGTTGGTGGAGTCGGCGGCGTAGACGACGTAGCGGCCGTTCGCGCTGATGATCGGGTCGATGCCGGTGCAGCCGTCGGACTCCTCGCCGCGCACGCCCTGGTTGACCCGCGTGGTGACACCGCGGTACAGGTCGCGCAGGAAGACGTCGCTGCAGTCGTTGTGGTCTCCTCGGACCAGGTTGCTCGCGTGCGAGGCGAAGACGACCAGGCGTCCGTTCCCGCTGATCGAGCCCCGCTCGCTGGGGCCGTTGGCCGGCTGTCCGCCGACGCCGACGCTCACCAGGAGCGTCTCGTCGGTCGTCGCGTGCCCCGGGTGTCCAACGGCGGCGGGTGCGGGGACGGCGGCCACCGCGACGAACGCGAGCGCGGTGCCCAGCATCGCTCCGCACGCGGCCCTGACGCGGCCCGCTCGGTCCTTTCTCATTCATGCCTCCTCGTACACCGCTCGGCCAGGCGGCCGTCCGGTCGCGCAGAGACTCACACCGGGACCTCGGAAAAGGCTTAAGAAGGACTTGACGGCCGAGAACCACCCAGGGTGGCCGGGAGGTCGCGGAACGCGACACAGCCACCCGGATCCGCGGGGGAACGGATGATCCGGATGGCTGTGGACCTTAGGGGCGGCGACGGCCTCGGCCGCGGCCGCGAGCGGCTACTTCAGGGCCGCCCCGACGCGGGTGGCGCAGCCCAGGTGCTGGCCGACGGCGGCCAGTACGGTCTGCAGGCGGCGCTCCAGGCGGGACTCGACGCCGATGCCGGCGATCTTCTGGCCGATGCGGCCGGAGTTGGGTACGAGGTTGTGGACGCTGAGGACGACGCGGGTGCCCGCACCCAACGGCTCGACGGCGTACGTGCCGCCGTACCAGGTCTGGACGCGGACGCTGCGGGTCTCGCGGTCGACCGTGACCTCGAGGTAGTCCTCGCCCGAGTCGCCGAACCGGCCGGTGAACTGCGCGGGGCCGCCTTCGAGCGTCAGCCCGCCGCCCTCCTGGGCGTGGTCGCCGGCGAGGACGAGGGCGTTGCCGTCGACTCCCGCGTCACCTGTCCGGACGTCCAGCAGGAGCTGGGCGACCTGCTCGACGGGCGCGTCCACGGTGCCCGTGACGATCCACTTGGCCTGCTCGGTCTTCGACGTGTTCATGGCTTCCCCTCACCGTTAAACTATTCCTACACGTGGGACTTCTCCATGACTGGGAAATCTCGATCCGTCGAAATAAATGGTGCTCCCGGAGGTGCCCGATGTCAACTCGCCCAAGTTCCCCCAGGTCAGAGCTGATTGAGCAGATCGAGGACGGCGTCCGCGACAACGGCGGACGCGGCCAGCTGCTCCATCAGGCCATCGCCCAGCACTTCGGTCTCAATCCGACGGACATGAAGTGCGTGGATCTGGCCAGGAGCGAGCCCCGGCTGACGGCGGGCCGGCTCGCCGAGATCACGGGGATGAGCACGTCGGCGACGACCTCGGTGCTCGACCGGATGGAGCGGGCCGGGTTCATCGAGCGGGTCCGCGACCCGGAGGACCGCCGCAGGGTGATCGTCGTGTCCACGGGACGCCGCGAGCAGGAGGTCGCCGAGGCCTTCCTCCCGCTCAAGGACGCCATGCGCTCCCTGCTGGAGTCGTACGACGACGCGCAGCTGGAGCTGATCGGGGAGTTCACCTCGCGGGTGAACTCCCTGCTCAGGGAGGTGACCAGGGAGATCCCGGGCGGCCGGGGAGACGGCCCGGCCGCACCCGGGCCCGCCCCCTCCGCCGCGCCGCCCGTCGCCGTCACCAGGTGACGGGGAGCGAGGCGACCCCGCGGATCATGCCGCCGCCCCAGACCAGTTCCTCCTCGGGGACGGCGAGCCGCAGGTCCGGGAAACGGCGCAGCAGCGCCCCGAACGCCACCTGGAGCTCGACCCGGGCGAGGGGCGCGCCCAGGCAGCGGTGAATGCCGTGGCCGAAAGCGATGTGGCGGTTCTCCGGCCGGGTGAGGTCCAGCTCGTCCGCGCCGGGGAAGACGGCGGAGTCCCGGTTGGCGGAGGCCGTCGAGGGGATGACGGCCTCACCCGGCTTGACGATCACCGAGCCGATCTTGACCTCTTCCGTGGCGATCCGGATGGTGCCGCCGCTGACCGGCCCGGGGGTCCAGCGCAGCAGCTCCTCCACGGCGGCGAGCGGGAACGTCTCCGCCCCGCGCAGGGGGTCGAGCTGTTCGGGGTGGCGCAGCAGCGCGACCACCGAGTTCGAGAAGGAGTTGGCCACCGTGTGGTAGCCCGCGGTGATCAGGGTCGCGGCGACCGCGATCAGCTCGTTGTGGCTCAGCCGCTCCTGCGCCTCGGCCTCGGTCAGCCCGCTCAGCAGGTCGCCGCCGGGCTTGCGGCGCTTGTCCTCGACGAGTTCCGCGAGGTACTCGGCGAGCTGGGTGCGGGCGTCCGTGACGGCGCCGGCCGCGCTCGGCGCCAGCGTCAGCGCGGCGTCGGTCCAGTCGCGGAAGGCCTCGCGGTCGGCGGCGGGGACACCGAGGAGGTCGCAGATGACCGTGATCGGCAGCGGCCGCGCGACCATCGTGACGAGGTCGGCGGGGCGGCCGGACTCCTCCATGATGTCGAGGAGTTCCTCGGTGGTGCGGACGATGCCCTCCCGCATCCGCTCGGCCTGCCGGCCGGTGAACACCGAGGCGAGCAGCTTGCGCAGGCGGGTGTGGTCGGGCGGGTCCATCGCCATGATGGAGTCCGGCTCGGGGCTGGCCGGACCGAGCCGCGGGGCCCCCGGTCGGGTGGTGGCCGCGCGGCTCAGCCTCGCGTCGTTGAGCACCGCGCGCACGTCCTCGTACTGGGTGGCGAGCCAGGCCCAGTCTCCGGTCGGAAGGTCCACCCGGGCCACCGGGCAGGACTCGCGCAGCTCGCGGAACTCCGGTGGCGGGGTGAAGAGCTGACTGAGCTGGAACGGGAAGCGCAGCCCCCCGGTGTCGTCGGACACTGCCTTCCTCCCGGAAGAGATCGATGGCGTGCGGCGCGCGTTCAGGAGGCCGGCGCGGTCAGTTCTCCACCGCCATCTGGCCCATCATCCCCATGTTCAGGTGGCCCATCAGGTGGCAGTGGAACATGAACAGACCCGTGTAGTCGGTGAACTTGATCTTGAACTTGACCGTCTTGCCCGGCATGACCGTGACGGTGTCCTTCAGGCCCTGCTCGCCGGGTGCGGGCGGCGCCCCGTTGCGCTCCACGACCTGGAAGTGCTCCAGGTGCGTGTGCATGGAGTGCGGTATGCCGAAGCGGACGTCGGTGTTCTCGACCGTCCACAGCTCGGTGACGCCGACCTTGGGGCGCACGTCCACCCGGTTGATGTCGAAGTGCTGCCCGTTGATCAGGTGGTGCCCGGTCACGGGGTCGAAGTTCATGACGAACTTGCGCTCCACGGTCGGCGTGCCGATGTCCGGGACCGCGCGCAGGGTGTCGGGAACCCGGCTGGGGTCGGCGGCCTTGCGCACGACGTCGAAGCGCATGACCTCGGGGGCCTCGCCCGCGAACCCGATCAGGTTGCGCAGGACGATCTTCGAGCCGACCGGGTAGCGGGAGAAGTCGATCACGATCTCCTGGCGCTCGGCCGGCCAGATCTCCAGCACCCGCGCGGGCACCGGAGCGGGCAGCAGCCCGCCGTCGGAGCCGATGTGCGTCATCTCGTCGCCCTCGCCGAGCTGGAGCAGGAAGGCGCGCTCGTTGGAGGTGTTCGCCAGCCGGAAGCGGTACTTGCGCGCGGCGACCTCGAAGAACGGGCGCGGGGCGCCGTTCACCAGGATCGTCGGACGCTTCATGAAGCCCTCGGGGTCGTAGACCAGCGTGCCGTCCTCGGCGAACTGCGCGTCGCGCAGGTGCAGCGGCACGTCGTACTGGCCCTTGGGGAGGGGCAGCCGCTCCTCGAAGTCGTCCGTGAGGATGTAGGAGGCGGCGAGGCCCCGGTAGATGTTCTCGGCGTGTGCCTCGTGGGAGTGGTCGTGCATCCACATCGTCGAGGCGCGCTGGGTGTTGGGGTAGTAGAAGACCCGGTTGCCGCCCGGCGAGACCTGGTTGTTGGGGTGGCCGTCGGAGGGCGCGGGGACGTGGCCGCCGTGCAGGTGCATGGAGAAGGGCACGTCGAGGGCGTTGACCTGCTCGATGACGACCGGCCGGCCCCGGGTGGCCCGGATGACGGGCATCAGCTCGCCGTTGAAGGTCCGCATCTTCGTCCTGGTGCCCGGTATGACGGTCTTCTCGACCTCGCGGGTCGTCAGCCGGTAGACGTCGTAGCCGCCCCGGTCACCGCCGCGGCCCTGGGACCGGCCCGTGGGGCGCAGCACCTTCGGTATGCGCAGCGGTACGGCGAAGAGGCTCTGCGCGCCGGCCGGTGCCGTGGTGCCCGCGAGGGCGACCCCGGCGGGGGCGGCGGCGGCGATCAGACCGGTGGCTGCGCCTGCCTTGATCAGTTGTCTGCGCGTCAGCACGCTCTCTCCTCATCCCGTGGGTCTCCTCAGCGCATTCAGGCCTAGACGGCTCGTCGCGCACTTGAGCGCCGGTGGTGCCTACCGGCCATGCAGGGGAGGTGTTTCAGCCACGATGGATCTTGTGGTGGGCGGCTTGGGCACGCGGCCTGACCACCAGCAGATCGACGTTGACATGGCTGGGCCGGGTCACCGCCCAGCCGACGGTGTCGGCGACGTCCTGCGCGGTCAGCGGCCTCGCGACCCCGTCGTACACGCCGGCGGCCCGCTCGGCGTCGCCGCGGAAGCGGTTGAGGGCGAACTCCTCGGTGCGCACGAGGCCGGGGGCGACCTCGATGACCCGTACGGGGCTGCCGCACAGCTCGAGGCGCAGCGTGCCGGCCAGGGCGTGCGCGCCGTGCTTGGCGGCCACGTAGCCCCCGCCGCCCTCGTACGGCAGGAGTCCGGCCGTGGAGGACAGGACGACCACGGTGCCGTCGCCGGAGGCCACGAGGGCGGGCAGCAGCGCCTGGGTGATCTGCAGGGCCCCGACGACGTTCACGGCGAACATCGCCGTCCAGTCGTCGGGGTCGGCCTCGGCGACGGTCTCCGTGCCGATCGCCCCGCCGGCGACGTTCACCAGGACGTCCACCCGGTCCAGGCCGTCCGCGAACTCCCGTACCGCCCGGCGGTCGGTGACGTCCAGGGCGGCCGCCACGGCCTGGTGTCCCGCGTCCGCCAGCTCCTCGGCGAGCGCCTCGATGCGGTCCTTGCGGCGCGCGGCGAGCACCACCCGGTAGCCCTCGGCGGCGAGCCGGCGCGCGGTGGCGGCACCGATCCCGCTGCTCGCACCGGTGACGACAGCGGTACGGGTGGACATGCGGCCTCCTGCGGGGCGTTGCACGGGATCTCGTGACCCGCCGCATCGTGCCCGAGGCCGCTAGAGAACGCCTGCAACGGACCCCGCGCGGACGCCCCGCGGGGACGCCCCGCGGGCCCGGCGGAACGCCCCGCTCTCGATAAGACCTGAAGTCGCTCTTGAGGCGCTCTGCGGAGCATGCCGCATCCCGGACATCGATCCGCACCCCCGGGTGCGAGCAGCGTCCCGGCCGGCAGCGGCCGGGACGGAGGAGGAACCCCAGATGCACGCGACCCCAAGTGCCGAGGACTCGCAGGGTCCAGGGCACGGACTCGGACGACGCAGACTCCTGATCGGCCTGGGGGCGGGGGCCGCGACCGCCGCGACCCTGCTGCCGGCCGCCCCCGCCTTCGCGCACGACGGGCCGGACCGGCGCCACCGCGCCGACGCGGCCGTGATCGGCGCCGTCGCCACCGCGAGCGGGATCCGGCTGACCACCGACCAGGTGCCCGCGGGCCCGGTGACGCTCTCGGCGACCACCACCGACGAGCAGGTGCAGCGGCCGCTCGGGCTGGTCCGGCTGCGTACCGGCGTCGCCCTGACGACGTTCCTGACGCACTACCAGACGGCCGCCACCTCCAAGGACCCCGCCGAGCGGCGCGCGGCGCTGACGCTCATCGACTCCGAGGCCCAGTACTTCGGCGGGCCCGCCGTCACCAAGGCCAGCGGGAAGGTCGAGATCTCCTGGATCCTGACCCCCGGCACCTACCACCTGCTCGACTACACGCTGCTCGACCCGGCCCGCCCCGAGCTCGTGCGCAGCATCCGGGTCGGCGCGCCGGCCGGCCGCCCCGGCACCTCGGTGCCCCGCTGGGCACCGGACCTCATCGCCGCGTACGACGAGGGTCCGCTGGGCCGCTACCTGATCGGCAACACCATCGACGCGCGCGGCGAGTTCACCGTGGTGAACCAGACCTCACAGCTCAACGAGGTGATGTTCCTGCGCGTGACCCCGGGCGCGGGCAGCGCCGAGGTGTCCGCCTGCATGGACGCCCTGGCCCACGGCCAGCGGCCGCCCACCTACCCGTTCACCGGGGTGCCCTCGGGGATCACCCCCCTCTCCCCCGGCTCCACCGCGGTCCTCTCGCAGTCGCTCGAGCCCGGCCAGTACCTGGTCACCTCCTTCATCAGCAACCGCGAAACGCTGGTCAAGAGGGCCTTCGAAGGCATGTGGAAGCTCGTCACCCTGCGCTGACGCGTCGGTCGGCTGTCCGTCACCAGTCCACGAGAGAGAGATGAGCACAATATGAGGACGGTGGTCCCACGAGACGGACGGCGGCGCATCCTGCTGTCGACGGTCTCCTCGGATTCCCATACCTGGAATCTCGTCTTCCTGCAGCTTCTGCTCGAGGAAATGGGCAATGAGGTCGTCAATCTCGGACCGTGCGTCCCCGACCAGCTGCTGATCGACTCGGTCCGCAGGATCCGCCCCGACGCCCTGGTCATCAGCACCGTCAACGGCCACGGCCAGCTCGACGGCGCCCGGATGATCCGCAAGCTCCGCGCCGATCCCGTCGCCGGGCAGACCCCGGCGATCATCGGCGGCAAGCTGGGAATCACCGGGGACACCGGCGACCGTCCCGCCCAGGAACTCGTCGAGGCCGGATTCGACGCGGTGTTCACCGACACCGCGGACCCCTCTCTGGTCAGCCGACTGCTCGCCGCGCTGCCCGGCGGGACCAAGGAGGCGGCCCTGTCCCTGCCGGCCGAGCGCAGCGCCGACGGCAGATCCGAGCACCGTCCCGCGACCGAAGGAAGGACGGTATGACCCAGACTCTTCCCCACGGCGCGGACCGCCCCGCGGACCTGGGCGCGTTCGTCCGGCAGGCGGCGGCAGCCGGCCGGCTCGTGGTCCAGCCGCGGATGGGCATGGCGGACGCCGACACCATGGCCGCCGGATTGCGGGCCGTCCGCTCACTGCCGTTCCCCACGGTCGGGACGATCACCCTCGACGCCTACACGCGCGTCGGTGAACACGACCACGCGCGGGCGGCGCTCGCCGCGGGCGAGGGGCTCAACGGCTTCCCCATCGTGGTCCACGGGCCGCAGACCACCATCCGGGTGGCCTCCGAGGGCGCGGGCCGGCCGGTTCAGGTCCGGCACGGCTCGGCCACCCCCCTGGCGATCTTCCGGACGATGGTCGAGGCGGGGCTGTCGGCGAGCGAGGGCGGCCCGGTCTCGTACTGCCTGCCCTACGGGCGGACCCCGCTCGCCACCTCGGTCGCCAACTGGCGCGAGGCCACGGCGGAGTTCGCCGGGCTCAGCCGCGCCCACGGTCTGCGCGCCCATCTGGAGACCTTCGGCGGCTGCCTGATGGGCCAGTTGTGCCCGCCCTCCCTCCTGGTCGCGATGAGCCTGCTCGAAGCCCTCTTCTTCGCCCAGCAGGGGGTCTCGTCCGTCTCCCTGAGCTACGCCCAGCAGACGGACGTCCGCCAGGACGTCGAGGCGCTCACCGCGCTGCGCATCCTGGCCGACGAATGGCTGCCCCCGGGCGTCGACCGGCACGTCGTCCTCTACACGTACATGGGCGTCTTCCCCGGCACCCAGCAGGGCGCCCAGCTCCTGATGGACCGCAGCGCCGAACTCGCCGTCCGGGGCGGCGCCCAGCGTCTGATCGTCAAGACGCCGGTGGAGGCCATCAGGCTGCCCACCGTCGAGGAGAACCTGGCCTCGCTGCGCTCCGCCTCGCTCCTCTCCTCGCGCGCCCGGGCCGAGAGCCAGATCCCGTGGGGCCACGAGGTGGATCCGGGCGAGGTGCTGGCCGAGGCGCGCGCCATGATCGAGGCGACCCTGTCGCTGAGCGACGACGTCGGCGAGGCTCTGGTACGGGCCTTCTCCGCCGGAATCCTCGACGTGCCGTTCTGCCTCCACGAGGACAACCAGGGCCTGACGCAGGCGGCGATTGACGGCGAGGGCCGTCTGTACTGGACGCGGGCCGGCCGGCTGCCCCTGCCCGGGGCCCGGCGCTCCGCACCGCAGGGCGCGGTCACCGCCGGCCGGCTGCTCCAGATGCTCCGCTACACCGCGGACCGCCACGACCTGCTGGGTCTGGACGCCGCCGCGGAGGCCGACTGGACCGACGCCCCGCTCGAACTGCCCGACGAGCAGGACTCCGAGCCGTACCGGATCGCCGTCGTGGGTACGGGGCCGCGCGGGCTGTCCGTACTGGAGCGGATCGCCGCCCGCCTCGCCGAGCAGCCGCCGCGCCGCCCGGTCGAGGTGTACGCCGTGGACACCCATCAGGTGGGCACCGGGCGGATCTGGCGGACCGACCAGCCGGACTGGTCGCTGATGAACACGGTGTCCGGCGAGGTCACCATCTTCTCCGGCCGGCCCGACGGGGGACCGCACCGGGCCGGCGCGGGACCCTCCCTGTACGAGTGGTGGGCCACCGTCGACCCGGAGGCGGCCGACGCGAACGTCTGCGCCACGCGCGCCGTCTACGGCCGCTACCTCTCCTTCGCCCTCGACCGGATCGAGGAGGGGCTGCCGGCGGGCGTCCTGCGGCTGCGCCGGATGCCCGGGCGGTCCGTGGAGGCCCTGGAGAAGGAGCCCGACGGCGGGTACCTGCTGTCGCTGAGCGACGGCCGCCACCTGCGGGCCGACCGCGTGGTGCTGACGACCGGCCATCCGCTGCCCGACCTCCGCTCCGACCAGCGGGAACTGGCCGCCTTCGCCGGGACACGGCCGCACCTGCGGTACGTGCGCGGCGACTCCGCGATCGACATGCCGCTGGACGACATCGAGCCGGGGGCCTCCGTCGGCATCCTGGGCCTCGGGCTGTCCTTCTACGACGTGGTGTCCGCGCTGACCACCGGCCGCGGCGGCCGGTTCGTCCCGGACGGGGACGAGGAACTGCGCTACGTCCCCAGCGGCCGGGAGCCGCGGCTGATCGCGGGATCGCGCGGCGGGGTGCCGCTGCTGGCCCGCGGCCTCAACCAGAAGGGCCCGCAGCACAGTTACCGGCCGAGGCTGTTCACCCACGAGCGGATGAGGGCCCTGCGCGACCGCGGGCGCCTCGACTTCCGCCGCGACGTGCTGCCCTGGCTGCTGACGGAGGTGGGGCTGGTCTACTACTCCACCTACCTCAAGAGCCTCTACGGCCCCGACATCGCCGAGAAGTTCGCCAACGAGGTGCAGGACGTCGTCCTGCGCGACCCGGGCGACCCGGGGGCCGTACTGGCCCGGGTGGCCGCCCACCGGGGCATGGCCGACCTGCCCCCAGTGGACATCGAACGCTGGGCGCGGCCGTTCCGCGACCTCCGCTTCACCGGGATCGACGCCTTCCAGCGCGAGCTCGCCGCGTTCCTGCGCAAGGACCTGGAGCTGGCGCGCGAGGGCAACTCCGACGGCCCGGTCAAGGCCTGCCTGGACGCCATCCGCGACGTCCGCGGGGTGATCCGCACCGCCGTGGACTTCTCCGGGCTCGCTCCTGACTCCCACAGCCGGGACTTCCTCCAGGAGTTCGTCCCGCTCGTCTCGCAGCTGACGACGGGGCCGCCGATGGTCCGGCTCCACCAGGTGCTCGCGCTGATGGACTCGGGCGTGCTGCGGATCGTCGGACCGGGCGTACGGTTCGCGGCCGATCCGCAGGCCGCATCGGGGGCGGGAAGGTTCTTCGTCGAGTCCCCGCAGGTCGACGGCAGCCGCACCCTGCTGGACGCGGTCGTCGACGCCCGGATACCCGAGCCCGACCTGCGCCGCCAGCCGGGCGGTCTGAGTTCCCGGCTGTACGAGTCCGGGCTGCTGAGCGCCTACGTCAACAGGGACCACGACGGCAAGGAGTTCGCCACCGGCGGGGTCCACGTCACCGGTTCCCCCTTCCACCCGGTGCGCGCCGACGGCAAACCCGAGGAGGGCGTGTACGTACTGGGCATCCCGGCCGAGTTCACCCGCTGGTTCACCCAGGTGGGAAGCGCGCGGCCCGGGGTGTGGGGCGAGTTCACGGCGGACGCGGACGCGATCGCCGAGGACGCGCTGGCCGGGGCCCGGCCGCCGGGCAGCGGGTACAGCGGTCTGGTGGTCGGCAAGCGCTGGCGGGGCATCCTCGGCGACGAGGACGAGGGAGGCATGCGGTGAGCGCGCGGGCCCTCCCGGTCCCGGGGCCCGCGGCCGCGGGCCCCGGCGTCGCCGTCGACCCGTACTGGGCGGCGCGGCGCACGGCGGCCTCGGACGGCTTCCGGGCCGCGAGGGACCTGCTGCTGCGCCACCGTACGGACCTGGACACCGCGGCCGGGCTGTTCCGCTGGCCGCGCCCCGACCGGTTCAACTGGGCGCTGGAGTGGTTCGACGTGGTCGCGGCGGGCAACGGGAGGCCCGCGCTGGAGCTGCTCGACCGGGACGGCGGCGTCGAGAGCGTCTCGTACCAGGAGCTGTCCCGGCGCTCGGACGCGGTCGCGGTGTGGCTGGGCCGGCTCGGCGTGCGCCGGGGCGAGCGGCTCATGGTGGTCCTCGGCACCCAGCGGGAGCTGTGGGAGGTGCTGCTCGCCGCGTTGAAGATCGGCGCGGTGCTCGTGCCGAGCCATCCCGAACTGACCGCCGCCGAGGCCGCCGACCGGGTCGGACGCGGCCGCATCGACCACGTGGTGTGCCGGGCCTCGGCCGTGGGCGCCTTCGCCGGCGTGCCCGTGCCGGGGGTCCGCGTCTGCGTGTCCGGCACGGCCGAGGGCTGGACGGACTACCGCGCCTCGGACGCCGAGCGGGGCCGCTTCGTGCCGGACGGGCCGACCCCGTCGGACGACGTGGCCTTCTGCTACTTCACCTCCGGGACGACCTCGGCGCCCAAGCTGGTGGCGCACACGCACCTGAGCTACCCGGCGGGGCACCTGTCCAGCCTCTACTGGAACGGGCTGCTGCCGGGCGACCGGCACGTCAACGTCTCCTCCCCCGGCTGGGCCAAGCACTCCTGGAGCAGCTTCTTCGTTCCCTTCAACGCGGAGGCCACGATCGTGGCGCTGCCCGAAGGCCCCCCGGACCCCGCGCTGCTCCCGGGGATCCTGCGCGACCGGGCGGCGGACAGCTTCTGCGCCCCGCCGAGCCTGTGGCAGGCGCTGCGCCCGCACCTGGGCGCGGCCCTGCCCCGGCTGCGCGAGGCCACGAGCGCGGGCGAGCCGCTGCCCGCCGGCCTCGCGCAGGAGATCCTCGCCGCCTGGGGGGTCCCGGTGCGCGACGGCTACGGGCAGACGGAGACCACCGCGCTGATCGGCACCACCCCGGGCACCGCGCCGCGGGCCGGTCTGCTGGGCAGGCCGCTGCCCGGCTACCGGATCGTGCTCCGCGATCCGGACGGCGGGGAGCCCGGGCCGGCCGGCGAGATCTGCGTGGAGCTCGCCGGCGAACGCCCCGTCGGGGTGATGGCCGGCTACCTCGAGGACCCGGAGCGCACCGAACGCGTGCTCGGGCGGGGGTGGTACGCGACCGGGGACCTCGGTGAGCGCACGCCCGACGGGTGGATCCGGGTGCTGGGCCGGCGCGACGACGTGTTCAAGTCGTACGGCCACCGGGTCTCCCCGTACGAGGCGGAGGCGGCGATCGGGACGCATCCAGCGGTAGCCGAGGTGGCCGTGGTACCGGTTGACCACGCCGAGGGCGGCCTGGTCCCGCTGGCCGTGGTGGTGCCCGCCCGCGGGCACGAGCCGGACGGGGCCCTGGCAGCGGAGATCCTGGCGCACGCCGCGCTGGCCCTGTCCTCGGTGGCGCGCCCGGAGCGGCTGCGGTTCGCCACGAGCCTGCCGCGCACGACCTCGTCCAAGATCCGCCGCCGGGCGGTACGGGAGCTCTTCGCGGAGCCCGGGGCCACCGGGGGCGCCGGCACCGGCAACACGACCGACGACACGAGGAACTGACGCCATGACGGTGACGCAGAAGGACCCCCTTCCGACCACGCCCCTGCTGATCGAGGGCCTGGACCGGCCCGGCGAACTGGAGCGCAGGCTGAAGTTCGCGCCGACGACCGCCGACGGCCGGGTCGGGGTGGAGGTGTTCCCGCTCTACACGACCGCGCAGACCGGGCCGGGCGGCCCCGCCGCCTCCCTGGTCCGCTACCACCCCGGTGCCAGCGCGGCCCCGCACCGGCACACGAGCTACGAGATCATCATGGTGCTGGAGGGCGAGCTGATCACCGAGGACGGCCGCCACCCGGCCCACTCGATGCTCGTCATGCCCCCGGGCAGCGTGCACGCGCCGCGCACCGAACAGGGCGCGCTCATGCTGGTCGTGTGGGAGGCGCCCGTGGAACCGGCCGAGCCGGTCGACTGACGCTGTCCGGGCCCCGGCCGGCCGGACCGACGGCAG